>JAAZLB010000194.1 GCA_012799535.1 Bacillota bacterium
CATGATCTGTGACAGCAAAGAGGATCACCGCTAAATCCTGTTTACACCAGTGCCCACGAATTTCCTGGAGGAGGGGAAATCCCCCTTGCGGTGGTAAGTCCAGATCTAGGAAAACAACATGTGGTTTCTGTTCTGCTATGGTGTTTACCAGGTCTTCTCCAGAATCAAGGCCCCCTAGATAAAGAAAATCATCTAAACGTCCAAAATAATCGGCCACTGCTTGCCGATAGTCCCGATCTCCATCTGCCTGTAAAACCCTGATTACTTCTGTCACGGCCTCCCCCCACTAACCTATACGCCCGGCTAGTAAAAACGTCTTGGTAATGGGCGAATAGTGAAAGTTTTTTTCTAAACGAAAATTGTTGATTTCCCCTGTGGAGGACATATGGATGCGCGGTCCAGTACATTCGAGTACCTCATCACCAATGAGAATTGCATTATCCCTATAAAAACTGATGGGGAGATCTTGGTCGATGTATTGTTGTACCTTCCGTTCCACTTCTGCCAAATCCACTTCTGGTTTTTGGGCGAACTCTACAACAAAACCTCGCCGCACATCACTATGCATAATAGGAGGCTCGAACCCCATCTGTTCAAAAACCACTGAAGTAAGGTCTTCAGCACTATGGGCCATTTTTCGATAAATAAGGGATTCATAAGCCTGTTGGGCCACTTCTGCAGGAAATGGTCCAAATAGAGTGGGTATTGTAACAACCACTTCTTCACCAATGCCAATTAACACTTCAGCATTAAGGTTCAACAAGGGATAAAGGAGATCAAAATGCTCCACAATCACCCTGTGACCGGCAGAAACTGCCTTTTTCACAGCATCTGCCAGCTCCCACAAGGGGGCAAAGGCCATTTCGAAGCGGACATCAAGGTGATAAGTATGGGTCCGGAAAAAGTCATTGCCCGCATCATCCAAAATGGGTAGTGGTCGAAGATTCACCCCATCATCATCATTGGTCAAGACAAGTCCTGGAAACATCCCCCTGATTAAGAGGGATTTCCCCGCGCCAGCATCACCAACCACCCCGATCAGGCGGTTTTCTGCACCCAAATAACGTTGGGAAATTAACATGCCTAAGTGCATGAGCCGTTTACGCCCCCTGGGCGCATAATAAGCCGCCTGAACTAGAGTGGTATAATGCATTAAAGAATCGCCTCCACATGCCTTGCCACATGGCAGTTAATGTTAACTGCTACTGGTAGCCCGGCTATATGAGTAGGATAGGTATCTACAAACACTGCTAAGGCAGTTTGAGTACCGCCAAAACCCTGGGGCCCGACCCCAGTTTTATTCACGAGTTCCAAAAGTTCCTCTTCTAGTTGTGCTAAGTGTGGCTTAGGATGCTTGGAGCCAATTTCCCGTAAAACGGATCTTTTTGCCAGAAGCGCGGCCTTTTCAAAGGTTCCCCCAATGCCTACTCCAACAATAATTGGTGGACAGGGATTTCCACCTGCTTTAGTCACTGTCTCCACAACAAAATCTTTGACGCCCTGGACACCTTCCGCAGGTTTAAGCATCTTCAGTCCGGACATGTTTTCGCTACCAAATCCTTTAGGAGCAACGATTAAGCGCAACTGATCACCGGCCACTAAAGACACATGGACGACTGCAGGAGTATTATCACCGGTATTGACCCGCTCCAAGGGATCACCAACAACGCTTTTCCGCAAATAGCCTTCATCATAGGCCTGTCTTACGCCCTCGTTGATGGCATCGGTGAGTAATCCGCCTTCAATATGCACATCTTGACCCACTTCTGCAAAAACCACGACCATTCCCGTATCCTGACACAATGCCATAGACTTTGCACGGGCAATCTCCGCGTTCTCTAAAATGGTATCTAAAACATTCTTCCCTAGTGGAGAAGCCTCCTGCTCATGGGCTTGTTTTAGGGCTCCTAAAACATCCGCTGGTAAATGCCAGTTAGCATCTAGACAGAGGGCTTTAACTTGGGTCACAATGTCGGCATACTTAATAACCTTCACATGCATCCCCTACCTTGTTTTGCTTTTCAATAGTGCCACCAAACGATTCATTTCATTTGTGCAGATAGCTAAGCCCTCATCAACACCCATACCTGGCTTGGAGAGAATCTGCCTTGGCTGGGTTGCCACTGCCACCTGCACAGTAACCTGGGCAGAACGCTCAGTCTCGTTGCAGGTGCCGCCTAGATAGGGTAGCATACCATTCTCATGACAGTAAAGTACTGCTTCAACAGAATTGTTGATTCCCCCAAGATCCGGGGCCTTAATCTGGATCATGTGACCAGCTTTTGCATCAGTAAAAGCTTTAATGTCTTCTAAAGTGTTACACCATTCGTCAACTACAAATTTGACTGGAATATTATTTTCATCCACATATTTCCTCAAATCGGCCATGGCTTTGATTTGCTCATCTCGAGTGGCGCACTCTATTGGTCCCTCAATGAATAGATTGTGTGGTGCAACGATCTTAGCTAGTTCACCTGCATAATCGCCAATTTTGGCGATGTCGTTATCGAAGGCTTCCCCAATAGTACCATAAACATCCACTTGGAAATCGGGCATATAGTCTGGAATTGTTTTCAGTTCTTGCACCCGATCTTTCAGCCAAGCTAAGTATTCTTTCAAATGCTCCCCGTTTTTACCTAGCTTATTGACATTATTGAACAAACCATGTGGTAGCATATCCGCGTGTTTAATGATCATGCGATCCGCATTAACTTTCCGATCATCGCCTGTTTGGCAGAAAATCAAGACTGGCTCAGGGGTCAACTCTAACCCGTATTCTTCCACAATTACTTCTGCCATGGTTACGCCTTTGCTCCGGGCCACCGCATCAAGTAAGGCTTGGGTAACCCCGTAACGAATGGCAGTATGCATGAGCTTGCCATTACTATCCTTAATGTTGTCCACTTCTTCTGCTAACGCTTTAAAAGAGGTTAGGGTTTTACCTTTTAACACGGGTACAACGTATTTTTCCATGAGAGGGATATAATCATCAGCTAAAAATAGGGGATCCCGTCCACCAGCACCAGAATATTGCACTGCGGCACAGTCACCATAAGCCACTTGTCCGTTTTCTAAAACAAGCTGAACAGAAACGCTTTCGCCTGCTTGACGAATACTAGTAAAGCCTGGTGTTACTGGATCGCCATCATAAGCGAGACCATTTTCCCGAAAATTCCCTTTTCGAATAGCCTTTTGATCATCGAAATAAAATCCCGTTAACCCTTTGGATAAAACCACGTCTTTAATCTTCAATCCTACCACTCCTTTAATAAGTTAGGTCAAAAAGTGGTGCGTGTTGCTGTGCACCATAAACATCAGTTTCTCCAAGGTCGCCCGAAGCCCGAGGGCGTACAATGGTGATCTTAATGGCGTGGGCTGGGGCAAAGTGTACTAAGGAGAGCACCTCACTCTCTTCGATCTTATACAACTGGGCAATTTTCGCCTTGGTAATACTTTTCCGTACTTCATCATAGGTCTCCTCATCTGGGAACATAAGATCAAAGGTTAGTTCATAGGGACCTGCGTTCTTACTCCTGATTACCAAAGCCACATCTTTTACGTATCTCATAGACCACTCCTCCCCATCTTAATTGGAAATAGACTCTTTGGATCTTCCACTTGCATTAGGTGGTGCACATTAAACTTATAAACAGCCCCAGCTGACACATCTGAGGGTGAATAAGGAAACGCTAAATTACCTGCAGTGGATTTTCGACCAGGATAACCGTAGTGCAAAAGTGTAGAGCGAGCAAAACTACAAATTGTATCCGCCACCTCCTGGGTATTGGCCAATGCTTCGATCACTAGACCTAATTCGTGACCAGGCTCAGGATGGGGCTCCAAAGCACCCATTACTCCGTTCTTACCGTAACAATGAACATGGAGTTCATATCCTTGGAGATCTTGGAAATTATCGGCAACCCGCTCTTTAACACCTTCAATTACTGAATCGATTTGCCCGATCATAATGGGATCTCGCACACCGGCTATGCTGATAGTTCGATAACCGATCAGGCGTGCCCCTTCTAGCTTAACAAAATACCCATCAGTGGGGATGAAAGTTGTACCTGAAACCCTCACTTTTCCTTCAGGCAATTGTTCAAAGACTGTTTTTGTTAAATCCAAGCGTCCCCCAGGTCCAGGTAAGAAATAGGGATCACTCTTTTCATAAAGTGTATGGGCGGCAATGGAGATCTTAGTGCACTCCCGTTGGGGATTGAGGGCTTCTAGAACAAAGGAATCTTCATACAAATAGCCCATTAGACAATCGCTACCACTACCTGGGTTGGCTGCAATAGCAGCACACTCTAGGATTTTTCCCATGTGTAAAGCAAGGGCGAGATCATAACCTTTCAGGACAGGATAAGCAGCGAACGAGGTAGGATCATAGGCCCGCCCAGCTAAGATGATCTCCGCACCGTTTTCCAAGGCCTCCATGATGGGCTCTAAACCCATTTGGGCAACTAAATTGGTGCAAGCAAAGACTTCCTCTTCTGTCAATTGGGGAACCGGACCGAGGGGTTGTACCTCACCTTTTTTAAGCTTCTCCGCGACCAACTGGGGATCAATATCACCATAGATTACAGCCAACTCTGCAGTCTTCCCAAGTTCCTGTAATACCTCTTCCACTATAGCTAGATTCCATTCCAAATGGGGTCTAGCACCAGAACCACCGGCACTGCCAATGATTAGGGGGATCTTGCGAGTAAGGGCCGCTTCAATTAAGTGTCGTAAATCTCTTTTTACCGCTGAGCGCTGGGTAAAAGACTGGCCAGAGCCTAAATAATAAGGGCCTGGATCAGTTGAACCTGCATCCACCGCGATCACATGAGGATTACGTTCTAAGCCTGCTTGAAAAGAGGCTAAGGGAAAACCATAACCTAAGATCGCCGTGGGGGATAAAATTCTGAGTTCTTCCACTTTAATCATCTCCTAGTAAAGTCCTCTACCGAGGTCATGTTCTCTAACGAGGACGTCCAATTAACTTGCCTTGACCAATAGCGTAAATATCATCAATAACCATTTGGAAACTGGGGGTGCGCTTTTCCGCCTTACCCCTTTCAGCCAGTTTGGCACGGTGGAAATCTTGAATTTCCTTGTTAAAAGGCAAATTACCCCAAGATAAGAAGCGTACCGCTCCTTCATTATCCCTAGCGGGCATGGTTCTACCTGCATTAAAAGAACTGGGAGCAAAGGGAACATCAATAACTCCTGCTTCGAAAGCACGAACAGTACCGAGGGCCCAGTCGCCCTTGCCTAATTCAAGAGTCTTATCAAGGATCTGTCTGGTTTCCTGAATAATAATCTCCCGTTCTAAGGCTAACTGCTCATTTTCAGGATAGACCTGATCCTTAAGCATATTTAAAACCTGTTTGGTAGTTCGAATACCTTGGGCGTTCACCTCTTTAGTTGGTACACCTAGTGCCTCATGGGGAGTCTTCACAATTACCTTAGTGGCTTTACCTAAAGCTGCTGCAGCACCACCTAAAGAAATAACCCCAAAAGCCCTGGCCTCATCATTGGGGAATCCTCCCATCCACTGATGGAACACGGTGGTGATTTCTACATCAGTTAGACCTTCCGCCTCTAGATATTCTTCTGCTAAGATCGTCAAGGTCTGTAGGGCGGCCACATCTTGCATGAGATTGCCACATTGACCATAACCTAAAGTTAAACTCTTAACACCTTGCTTAGCTGCTAAAATACCCTCAATAATAGCCACACTATGGGAAACACTAGGAGCCACTAATGTACCAGTTAAGGGGCCAAAGGGTTCCCGATTGATAGTGATACCCTGTTCTTCATAGTAACCCACCAATCGATCCACGTATTGCCAGTCCCGGAGGCTTTTTTCTAAGGGAACACGCTTAGCATAGGGAATATTATAGGAAATTCCGCCCCCTTCGTAAGCGGTAAAACCGGCGGCTAGAGTAATTTCAGCTAGCAATCTAGCATCTGGGGTGCCATGGCGCACTTGTACCGGCACCGAGAGACTTTCCACCAGACGTCGGCAATTGGCCACACCATGATTCACCGCGGGAAAACCATTAAGGAGAGAGCGTCCTTCCCGAACACTTTCCTCTAACCCTTTTTCTGCTTCTTCATATCTATTCTGCCTAGTATAAGAATCGATGGTGGTAGGTAACAGATCTGCACCACCCTCATCCTGTAAATATTTCAACAATTTCGTGTGGCTGGCTAAATCCGCTACCCCAGCTCGAGGCTGGGCTAGGGTAACCCCTTCTTCCTTCGCTTGAGCCATGCGCACACCAAAATTCAAATGGGGAGGTAAAGCTTTATGGAAACGGAACGCATCCTCTAGATCAACCTCTTGACCAGTTACCCAACCGGCCAAGACCTCTTCCCTTTCCCCTTTTAATTCCTGCCAATCCAACTTGTTGTGTGTAATTTCCGCCACCAACTAGTCCCTCCTTGCAAGCTCATGATCGTTTAATGAATCTTTGAGAATCTTCAAAGCCACTTCAGGATAGTCTTCTGCCAGCAACCCCATTGGGGCTAAGATGTATTTACCATCTAGAAAGTAACGGGGCCGTTCAGGACGTAATTCTAAAGGTGTCTCTGGCTGTTGCTCCGCTCCCTTAAGCATAGAATGGGCATGTTGACTATTGACCATCACCCCACCTGTCCCGATTACCTTATTAACAGGAGAAAGATCTTTACCATCCTGCATCCAGACTAATCCTGAGGGGGTATATAATTCAGACAGTCTACCCACATGTCGGCCTACCGCTAAATGTACAGCTCGATAGCCAAGTGCGTGATCGAAGGCCACTTCCTCCGGATTTTGCGGTAACAATTCTGGTCGTACGGACAGTTCTTTGGCCCGCTTTTCGACTTTTTCTTGTTCCCAATTCAAATCCCGAGCCAAAACCGCGGGATTAATGGCCTCCACAAGGGGTAAGACACTAACTCTCATACCTAGATCGCCCTCAACTGTACGTTTGGCGTAAGGTTCAGGCAAACCCCTAGGCACTACACCCGCTTTGCTTGGTGATCCTGATCCTAAGGAATGGACATCTGTGGTAGCACCACCTACATCCACAATCAGTAGATCACCCCAGCCCTTCGTGAGATCGGTCCCTTCACTGAGCAGTCTTCCCGCCCGTAAGACGGCAGCAGGCGTGGGCATAAAAATACCCTCAATTAAGCGTTCTGCCTTATTTAGACCCTTGGCAAAGATGATCTTTTCCATGAAAACCTTACGAATTACTTCTCGGGCTGGTTCCACCTCTAATTTACCAATTTGAGGCATAACATTAGGAGCTAAATAAGTGCTAAAACGCTCTGGAAAACACTTGGAAACTTCCGGTCCAACAGAACGATTTCCTGCAATAACAATTGGCACACCCTGGGATAAACTAGCTAAGGCTTGAGCATTATGCAAAATATTAGCAGTGTTCCCACCATCGGTGCCTCCGGCCAAAAGAATTATGTCTGGTTGAAGCTGTTCAATTTCAGCTAAGTCGGCTTCAGTTAGCTGAAATGAATAGGTTTTCAACACCCGAGCTCCCGCACCTAGAGCCGCCTGTTTAGCCGCCTTTGCAGTTAAATCCTCTACTAACCCAATGGCAACCATCCGTAATCCCCCAGCTGCACTAGAACAGGCTAGTTTGCGGGCACCCATAATCACTTCATGAGGTAAACCTAGTTGATCAAAGGCATTTTGCAAACCAATGCTCACATCTTCTGGCGTGGTAGGGGCATTAGCTTGAGAGATTAACTGTGCAGTGGAGAGGTCCACGGCTGTCACCTTGGTAAAAGTGCTACCAATATCAACCAGAATTATTTCGGACATCCTCAACCCTCCATTATATGCCTAAGTCGGCTCTCAGCGTGGGAATAACATCCTCTGGTAGGGTACTAGGCGGATAAACCCGATCGAAACCTAATTGTTTAAACTTGTTCTCCACCTCAGACCACTCTTGGCTACCCACAACAAGATATCCACCAATATACATGAGAATATCCCCTATACCCGCTTCGATTAAGGCTTCTCTCAATCCGCGGACGTCAATTTCCCCATGGCCATATAGTGAGGAAACCATAATTGCATCTGCATTTGTTTCCAAGGCCGCCTCCACAAATTCCTTTTGAGAAACTAGAACACCTAGGTTCACTACGTTAAAACCGGCTTCTTGAAAAGAAACCTCTAAGATTTTGTTTCCGACTGCATGCACATCCGAGCCAATAACTCCCAATACTAGTGTTTTCTTTGACTCCATTCCACATTCTCCCTTCTTGCTAGGTGTCTTCGACTCCCCTTTACATCTCCCTATTAAATCTTTTATCTATAACATATTCCCTTGTCTTTGCTTTCACTAAGATTCTTCTCTACATGTAAAAAAAAACCTTCCTACGAAACTGATTGTTTCGCAGGAAGTTCGTTTGCTAAGCCTGCCTCGTAAACCATCCACTCAGCGAAGCTTCCGTAACCGCGAGTTGGATCATTTACGAAAACATGAGTAATTGCCCCAACTAACATCCCATTTTGTAAAATAGGGCTCCCAGACATGCCTTGAATAATTCCTCCCGTTTCTCGCAAAAGAAATTCGTCGGTTACTTGGATAATCATTCCCTTGTCACTTGGTTTGGCTTGATTGCTTACTTTGACAATTTCCACCGTAAAACGCTCAATACGATTACCACTGAGCACTGTATAAATTTCTGCCGGTCCTTCCCGTACTTGATGGGCAAAGGCCACCGGTACAGGTTTGGTAAAGACTGGATGTTTAAAAGAACCATTAAACTGACCAAAGATTCCAAAGTTAGAGTTAGAATCAATGCTCCCCATTGCATCTTGTGCCCCATGGAAAAAGCCTATTTTTTCTCCAGGAGAACCTTTGCTTCCTAGTCTGATGCTATCGATGGAAGCCTCCACTATGCTCCCTGAAGTGATCCGTATTGGGCGGCCTAAGCTATCGGTAATGGTGTGTCCTAAAGCCCCAAAGCGACCTGTTTCCTCGTGATAAAAACTCATAGTTCCTACACCGGCAGCAGGATTTTCTACATATATTCCTAGATAGTAGGCCGCCATATTCCTCCCTAACACATCTGGGCGGAGTGTTTTCACAGGGACAACCTCACAAGTTAGGGTGCGATTTTGGCGACGCACCACCACTTCTAGACTCTGCCTTTCCACAGCTAAAGCGTTCACCAGTTCTGAGACTTGCTCAGGCCTCCTTAAATTATGACCCTCTATGGAAACTAAGATATCTCCCGGCTGAATCCCTGCCTCCTTCGCAGGAAAATACTCCTTACCATCCAAACCTACTACCCCACCAACCTGATTAATCAAAAGACCGTCAGAACTTAGCAAGACCCCAATTGATTGTCCCCCTGGATACACCTGAATCAGGGGAACAACGTCAATAACAACTTCTGATAAGGGAAGCCAGCCAAACAAATTCACCTGATAAATGCTAGTACCCAGCTGATCCGTATTGAGAAATCCTGTAATTTCCAATCCGTCCCTGTCGTACAAGTGCAAGGGCGGCTGTAAATTCAAACCTAATTCCATACCTGGAAACACCTTTAATTGCCGTGGAACTCCCACTGCAGTTACCCAATAGGGTGCAGTCACCAAAACTAAAACCAGAACTAAAACAACAAAAAGCCCCGAACGGAGCAAGAATCTTCTCACAAAGCCACCTACCCCCTCACTACCTTCTGGGTGTAGGTTACCCCGCCCGTGGCCTAGATATTGTAGGAACTAGATACCAGACTGGGGCAAGTCTGGTCTGGGTTTTCTCAACAGTTCCCGGGCATGTTCCAAGGTGACCGCATCCTCTGTAGTTCCCCCTAGCATCCTGGTGAGCTCTTCTACCCGTTCATCGGTTCCCAATTTCGTTACTGTTACGGTAGTACGCTCCTTACCTGTTGATTTACGAACAGAGTAATGATTAGTTCCATAGCTTGCAATCACAGGTAGATGTGTAACACAAAGAACCTGACGAACACCGCTTAATGAGAACAGCTTTTCACCAAGACTCACTGCAGTGCGCCCCCCAATACCCGCATCTATTTCGTCGAAAATAATGGTGGGTACATGTTCTGTCTCCACTAAAATAGCTTTAATAGCAAGCATTACCCGGGATAACTCTCCACCAGAGGCAATCTTAGCTAGGGGTTTCAATTCTTCCCCTAAATTAGGAGCCATCATGAACTCTAATTCTTCCAAACCGTTCGGATTAGGCGTGTCAGAAGAACGCTTACTAAACTCCACTTTAAACTTGGTATTACCCATGGACAAATCTCCCAGTTGCCCTTCAATCTGTCTCTCCAGTTCCCGAGCCAACTTCTGCCTAGAAAGACTGAGTAGCTCAGCCTTGTGGAGCCAACTTTCTTGTAGCTCCTTACTCTGTTTTTCCAGATGATCAACCCGTACCAACGCGTTCTCTAAGTCCTCTAGTTCTTGTTTTGCCTCTTCCCCATATTGAAGAATCTCAGCAACCGTCTCCCCATATTTCCGTTGAAGGTTATCAATCAGCTCAAGCCGCTCTTCAATCGTCTGAAGTAATTCAGGGTCCCCGGGAAGTGCTTCGAGATAATCCCGTAATTCTCCATGGAGATCATTTAGATTAAGGGCAAGCTCCGTGTAGCGTTCCGTCAGTGGTTGCAGGGTAGGGTCTAACGTGGTGGCCTTCTCCAACTCTGCTTCCGTAAGGGCTAGACGCCTTAACAAAGATTCCTGTTCTTCAAATGAATCGCCGAGGATCATGAGGACAAAATGAAGACTCTGGCGAATCCGATCCAAATTGGCTAAACGAGAGCGTTCCACTTTTAAGCGTTCGTCTTCCTCTGGCTCCAATTGGGCCTTTGTGATTTCTTCCACTTGAAAGGTCAGTAGATCTATCCGGCGGTTCCGTTCTCGTTCATCTCGTTGGAGTCGGCTTTGCTCCCCCTGTAACGCTGACCACTTATTGGCCAAATCCCTTACTTCCTTAAGTAAAACGAGATGCTCCTCTCCCCCATAGGCATCGAGTAAACCACCATGCTCTTGTGGATCTAACAGGGACTGACTATCATGTTGACCCACGATGTCCACTAAATGTACCCCAAGTTCAGAGAGTTGGCTTACAGTAGCCATACGACCGTTAATCCAGCACTTATTCCGCCCATTTA
>JAAZLB010000195.1 GCA_012799535.1 Bacillota bacterium
ATATCCATATAACCTAACAGTTCGTTCAAAAACTCAATGGACGCCTCCAGTTTTACCTCATGAATCGGTGCTACCGGTGCCTTTTGCTCAACTAGAATCTTCGCCTGACGGGAACCGATCCCTAGAAAGCCCTTTGTTCCTTCATCTAAAACAGTTATTTCCACATCTTCCCGTGTAGCCTGTAGTTGATCTAGCGCCTCGGTGATAGCTTCGTCCACCGTGCGAGCAACCACTTCAATCGATTTCATTACCCTTGGCCCCCTTGTTTGACAGGATACAACTTATTTAACCACGCCTGTTGTGCTATGGAAAAAATATTACTAGTAATCCAATATAAGACCAAACCAGATGGGAAACTTAAACTAAAAATACCAATCATGATGGGCATAGCAACTAACATGGACTTCTGCGAAGGATCCGTGACAGTCATCTTCGACTGTAGATAAGTTGTCAAAGCCGCTAATAATGGTAAGACATAGAACTTATCAGGCTCACTTAGTACCCAAATTCCCAAAAATTTACTCGCTTCCCCGTAAGGTAAATCCCTAAGCACTCGAAAAAATGCCCAAAGAATTGGAAGCTGAACCAACATGGGCAAGCATCCACCAAGGGGATTAATCTTGTTCTTTTGATAAAGCTCCATCGTTCTCTTCTGATACTCTTCCGGGTTATCCTTATACTTCTTTTGGAGTTCATTTAACTCCGGCTGAATCTCCCGCATGGCCATCATACTCTTAGTTTGGCTCAATGTTAAGGGATAAAGCAATAAGCGTACTATAATAGTAGAAAGAATAATGCTAATCCCATAACTTCCTGTAAATTGGACTATACCATTTAGTAGCCAACCTAACCCCCCGGCTAACCAATCCATAATTTTACCCAAGATCTAATCCTCCAATCAATACTTAAGGAACTGGATCAAAACCTCCCGGATGCCAGGGATGGCATCGGCCAATTCTCTTTGTCGCCATCCACAGGCCATTCCAACCGTGTTTAGTGATGGCCTGCTTAGCATATTCGGAACAGGTGGGATAAAAGCGGCATCTCCGTGGCAAAAGAGGAGAAATGAACCTTTGATAACCATTGATCAAAAGTAGCGCCAATTTAAGAATGTTCCTCACCGCCCATAGTTCGGTTTAGTAAACCAGATCCCTGCAAAACCCGGAAAAGATCCGTTCTTAATTGGGCGAATTCCGCTTCAACACAAGAACGTTTGGCACCAATGACAAGATCATACCCAGGTTTCAAATCTGATTCCACTTCTTGCATAATAGCCCGCAGTCTACGTTTAAGTTTATTGCGAGTAACTGCATTGCCCACCTTTTTGCTTACAGCAAAACCTACCCGACTGACCTCCAGGTCTGTGGGTAGGGAAGAGACCACAACATATTTCCCAAAGCGAGGTCTCCCTTGGCTATAAACCAAGCTAAAGTCTCGAGGGTTTTTTAAACGCTCCACTCAGCAAACCTCCCCGCGGACGGGCCTAATTCACCGATTAAGCTGAAAGGGTTTTGCGTCCCTTCCTACGGCGATTGGCTAAAATGTTCCGCCCCGCTTTAGTTTGCATGCGAGCCCGAAACCCATGGTTACGCTTTCTCTTCCGGTTCTTCGGCTGATAGGTCCTTTTCATAGAAAACCCTCCCTTCAATCAACCAAAACACATTCACAGCGATTATATCGTACTTTTTCAAACTATGTCAATAGCAAATCCCTGCAAAACACTTATACACAAACTCACAGAAATTAATCCCAAGCTCTGTGGATAACTAAAATAAACAGGCGTTCTCCCCAGAAATTTGCCCATAACGTGGGCATTTTTTATCCACAGGTTGTGGATAACTTGGGGATAACCTTGATTTTCCCTCTTGTGGATAACTATTTTGTACCCCCTAGAACTGGTAGAAGCAATTGCATAGACAATTTTGTTTCCTTTGCGAAAAGGACCTGTGAACTCCCTGTGCACAATTGTGTGGAAAAATAAAGTCTTATCCCCAAGAGGGGCAGGTAGGGCGGGAACTGTCTTTGCTGTGGATAAACTGTTGAATTTGTGGATAACTTCCTGTATTATTGTTCTAGTCTAGCTTACCATAGTACAGTTTTTGTGTAAAACTTGGGGGTTAGCAAATTTCGCTCAAGAAGAAAAAGCAGGATCCTGTGGATAAACACAGAAGTTAAGAGAGACTAGTCACACCGGGAGGGTACCTAATGGAACAACTAAACCAATTAAATTTAGTTTGGGATGAGGTGCTGGATATTATGTCCACAGAATTGGCACCTCGATCCTTTGATGCTTGGCTAAAGAATAGTAAACCGGTGCGATTAGAGGGGAATACTCTTTATGTGGAGTTTCCGAATGAGTTCACCAAGGATTGGGTAGAGGCACGTTATGTGAATCCCCTCAATAAAATACTAAAACAAGTAGCCAACCGTGATTGGGATATCAAATTTACTATTCCTGAAGGAGTTAAATCCCTCACCACACCTGGTGCCCACACGCCTGAAGAACAAAATCCGACACCACTAGATCTAGGTGTAGAAGTTGTTAATGTTACTCCTCCTCAACGGGAGATTATCCAAACCTCATCCATTTTAAACCCTCGCTACACTTTTGATACTTTTGTAGTGGGCAACTCCAATCGCTTTGCCCACGCAGCCTCCTTAGCGGTAGCAGAAGGTCCTTCCAAGGCCTACAACCCTCTTTTTCTTTATGGGGGAGTAGGTTTGGGAAAAACCCACCTTATGCATGCCATTGGCCATTACGCCTTGGAGCAAAATCCTAATATTTCTGTTGTTTATGTGACTTCGGAGACTTTTACAAATGACTTAATCTCCGCAATTGGGAAAAAGTCCATGATCGATTTTCGCAACCGCTATCGTAATGTAGATATTTTATTAGTAGACGATATCCAATTTGTCGCGGGTAAAGAATCAACCCAGGAAGAATTCTTCCATACTTTTAATGCCCTTTATGAGGCGAATCGTCAGATTATTATCTCCTCAGATCGACCGCCCAAGGATATCCCTACATTAGAAGAACGTCTCCGTTCTAGATTTGAGTGGGGGCTAATTACGGACATTCAACCACCAGACTTAGAAACTAGAATCGCAATTTTACGAAAAAAAGCCACCTTAGATAACTTGGTGGTCAGTCAAGAAGTACTTACATTCATCGCCACCCATGTGCAATCAAATATTCGGGAATTAGAAGGGGCACTCGTGAGAGCTACTGCCTTTGCCGATTTAGAAAATAAACCCCTTAATCCGGAAACAACCGCGGAAGCCCTCAAAGATATTCTTAAGGCACCGGCACACAAAATAGTAACAATCGAAAGCATCCAGGAAGTTGTAGCGGACCATTTTGGAATCAAAGTGGCGGAAATGAAGTCGAAACGCCGAACAAGAAATATTACTTACCCAAGGCAAATCGCCATGTACTTAGCTCGAGAACTAACAGATAGTTCCTTACCGGAAATTGGAGCAGCTTTTGGTGGACGAGATCACACCACAGTAATCCATGCCTACGAAAAGATTGAAGGGGAAGTGAAACTAGATCCTTCCTTACAAAGTACCATCAAAGAACTGATTGATCTTATTCACCGTTTTTAAGGAAAAGTTGTGGATAACCCCGGGGATAAACATTTTTGAAAAAAGGACCATTGTGGAGGCTGTGGATAGTCTTGAACAATCGTAAACAAGTTACCTTTTCCAC
>JAAZLB010000196.1 GCA_012799535.1 Bacillota bacterium
AAAACACGCGGCTAAACGCCCCAGTCCCCCATTACCTAATCCAGGATCAGGTTCCGCCTCTTGGATTTCCCTAAATTCTATGCCTAAATCATGGCAAACCTCGATAACTAAATCCTCTATACCTAAATTGATTAGGTTATTGCTAAGGGCTCTACCCATTAGAAATTCCATGGATAAGTAATAAACTTCTTTTTCTGCATGCCCCCGCATCAATTCTCGGGAATAGGCCCACTGTTCTTTGACAAGATCTGCCACAACTTGGGAAATCGCTTGGTAAATCTGTTCTTGCGATGCCCCCCGAATGGTACGCCCAAACATGCGCTGGACCTTGGTTTCTAAAGCCACCCTAAACACTTTCTTCTGTTCTGAAGTGTGATCCATTACACAACCTCCTCCCTTTACCATTTTCCCCATTCCCACGCAGGACTTCTCCCTTTTAGGAAGAAGTCCTCTTCATAAGGAAGGAGGAGAATCATGAATATAATGTTTGACAGTGGCGATTATTTTGTTCGGATCAAAAATAAAGGTGGTCACCTTAAGATCACCATTTGGAATAATTCCGGTGATAAACTTTTAAGTGACTTTCTAGGGCCAGATCCTGCAGCCCAATTCTGGACCACAGTAGAATCTTTAACTGATGCGCAAGTTGTTGAAGATCTAAAAGGCCGCATCCATCCTTAATTCAAAAAATCTTACAGAAAAAGGCGCCCTAAGCAAACTCTAGCGGACGCCTTTTTTATTGTCAAGAAAAATTCCCTAAGATATGCTGCTAGCGGTCAAAGCATTATAAATGCTAGAATAGATCTTGGCTAGGTAGGCTGGATCAATTTCCACCGTGCGAGAAAAAACATGTCCTTTATGGGTGGTAGTATAACGTGGTTCAAGACTATTGAGTACATGAGCCATAACCTTACTTAAACTATCATAATCTAGTTCCCGTTTTTCCTGCCTTAAGATGTCTTGCAAAGCAACCACAACAACTTCTTCAATAGAGTTGACTAAAAATGTACGATTGGTGTCGTGACGAGGTTCGCCTTTTACTTTGGCCAAAGCTCGATAGGATTCGGCCACAACTTTGTTAAACAAATCTCGTTCTAGGTCGTTCAATCTAATTTCAGTTCTCGATTCTTCTCCCTTAGGTACCGCTCGATATTGGGGCGTTAAGCGATTTAACATTAGTGACTTCATATCTACGTGGCATTGCGGACAATCGCAGGCACTTCTATCCTCTGAAAGCACCTGATAGATTGCTAACTCAACCACATCTTCCATATCATTATGGATCCCATAATCTTCCAAACTAATTCTCACATTCATCCTCCTTCGCCCCCATGCTCCCCAGTTTTTTAGCCACAATCAAACATTCTTCTCCACTATCATACGCTTGGAGTGTACAATTGCTATAAATTCCCTCTACAGAAAACCCACTTTGCTCCAGTAAGGAGACCATATGATGCGGGCAAACGATTGCTTCTTTACTGGCCTGGACAGTAATAATGGCCTCTCCCGGCTCCTGAGGGAAAATGTAGTTTATCTGATTTAGCAAGCGTAGATCTGGGGCTAAACCCTTCACCTGTACTATACTGATTAAAACTTCTTCTGTAAAGGGATGGATCCCTTGAAGTGCTAGGGCAGGCAAAGCTTCTCCCACTTCTACTTCCCCTGCTAAGAAGTCAAAGGCCAAGTAGCCACCGGGATTCAAGTGGTTGTAGCAACGGTTGAAAACGGCCAAACGATCCTGATCACTATGCATATACATTAACGAACAATAGGGAATCAAAATCGTGTTGAAGGGTATACAGAAGTTAAAGGTACGCATGTCGCCTTGGATTAGTTCTACATTTGGGGACTCGGTGCCCAATTTACGCCTCGCTTGTTCTAACATCTCACTAGACAAATCCAAGCCTACCACTTCTAGTCCCGCTTCTTGGAGGGGTGGAAGTAAACGACCTGAACCGCAGGCTAAATCTAGAACCCTTCCCCCAAGCCTGCTGGCGATCTCTACATAAAAGGCCTGGTCAGCCTGGGATTGTACCACAAGATCGTATAACTCCGCGGTACCATAGGTATCTGCCACTGAAGCTCTTCCCTTTTCTAATAACTCTTGGGCAAAACCGAAATACTCTCCCATATTCTCTCCTCATAAAAGAGACCAAGATCAAGCT
>JAAZLB010000197.1 GCA_012799535.1 Bacillota bacterium
AAAGACACACTTGTTATTGCCCAGGGGGCAGATGCTAAATCCCTTGACCCCTATGGTACTACTGACGCACCTGCAGGACGGGTGGCCAATGTGATTTTTGATACCTTGCTCACTCGTGATGATGAAGGAAACATTGCACCAGCCCTAGCCGAGAGTTGGGAGATTGTAGATGATTTGACCTATATCTTCCACTTAAGAAAAGGTGTGAAGTTCCACAATGGGGAAGAATTCAAGGCCAGTGACGTAGCTTTTTCTTTCTCGCAAATTGCTGCCTCACCCCATGCTGAATCTGTGCGGGCAACTATTGACTTTGAAAACTCTAAGGTAATTGATGATTACACCTTCATGATGAAGATGACTGAACCCTTTGGTCCTATTCTCAATCACCTTGGACACAACGTTATGGCTATTGTCAACGAAAAAGCTTATACAGAGGCAGGAGATAAGGTCGGTCAACAACCTGTTGGTACAGGCCCTTACAAATTCGTAAGCTGGTCCACAGGAGACCGGATTGACCTAGTGGCTAACGAAGATTATTGGGGACAAAAACCACAAATTAAGAATTTAGTATTCCGGAACATTCCTGAAACTGCTAGCCGCTCTATTGAAGTTGAAACAGGCGGAATTGATGTTGCTATTGGTATTCAAGCTTCTGAGTTGAAACGTTTAGAAGAAAACAAAGACATTGAAGTATTTAGACGGGAAGCTTCTAGTATTAACTTCATTGCCTTTAATAGTAGTAAGGCTCCTTTCAATAACCTAAAATTAAGACAGGCTATCAACACGGCCATTAATAAAGATGCCATCTTTAAGGTTGTGTATCAAGGTACTGGGGCCATCGCCACTGCTCCCATGAGTAGGGTGGTTTGGGCTTACAATGACAAGCTGACCCCCCATGAATACAATGTGGAACAGGCTAAAGCTCTCCTAGCTGAGGCTGGCTATCCAGATGGTCTAACCATCACTATGACAGTTGACCAAGATCAGGCTCGTTTAGATACAGCTGAAATGATTCAAGCCCAGTTAGCTAATATTGGAGTCAAGGTTAATATTGAGCCCCTCGAACGTGGTGCCTTTATCGACAGGGTAATTGATGGAAGTCTAGATATGTTTGGTCTCGGTTGGTCTTCAGACACAGGGGATCCAGACTACGCCCTTTATGCTTTGTTACATTCTTCCATGCATGGAGCAGGGGGAAATATGGGCTTTTACACCAATAAAGAGGTGGATCGACTCTTAGAGCTTGGCCGGGTTTCAACTGATGCGGAAACTAGAAAGAATGCGTATCTCAAGGCCCAAGAAATTGTTTGGGAAGAAGTTCCTTATGTGTTCATTCAGTGTCCAGAGGATCTCATCGCTTATAATGCTCAAATCAAAGACTTCGGTGTCTTTGCTAATGGTCAGTTGAAGGTGCAAAACTTCCATTTCTAAAATTTATCAGGTTTGACAAAAAAGCAGCTCCCTCCCTTTGGAGGGGGCTGCCTTGGTAGAAGAAGGTGTCAGATGGGCAGATTTAAGGATGTTCAGAAGTTTGTAGCAAAACAGGGGCTTGATGCTGCTTTAATCAATAATCCTGCAAACAGAAGGTATCTAAGTGGCTTTACAGGGAGTACGGGTTATGTACTGTTAACACCAACAGAAAGCTTATTTTTTGCAGATTTTCGCTATGTAGAGCAGGCTCAAAACGAATGTGCAGGCTATGAAATTGTCTCCATCAAGGGTGAGGAAGACCTTATGGCCTACCTAAAGGACAATAATTTCAAGAAGCTTGGGGTGGAGGAAAAGTTTGTAACCCTTAGCTTTGCCAATGCTCTGCGTTTGAGAAGTGGTGTAGAAACCATGATTGG
>JAAZLB010000024.1 GCA_012799535.1 Bacillota bacterium
ATCGTACAATGGCCATTTAATCCTCTCCTTCTAGACCCTAATATTCTAATTGTATCCTAAATTTCCACCCCATTCAACCTTAGAAAAAGGCCTCGCTGGTTGATAACCTAGATAGTTCTGCCCATTTTCCATTTGCGATAAAAGATTGCACTGTATGTCATAATCGCGGGTACTGTTAAGGCTAATGATAGCATGAAAGCCAACCTACTGATATTGCGAGCCAAACCATACGTAAAAATCGTGAGTAGAAACAAAGCTGTCGTCAAGGCCCCACCGAACATCAAGACTGCTCTTATTGGATCTGCAACTCGATCTAGTTGGTCCATAGAAGAGATGACATCACTGTAAATCGGTGTTGTTCCCTTCTCCGCTTTGAACATATGAAACATGCCCTCTGAACAAACATGTGTCCAGCCTGCGGACTCGAACATTGCAAAATACTCGTCTTCTTCATCCTGTTGTAAAACCCGATAGTCTATGCTGAAGATTACATCCTCCGGGTCACCTTTCTCCAATTTATAGCCAAAGAGCCAAAAGCCTTTCGGCCGCCAACCTTGTAATGATTTCTTGCGCAACTTTTCCATGTCTTTCTCAGGTAAAAAAGCAAGACCTTCTGATAGCATGTATCTTCTCCGTGCCATTATTCCAGCCCCCTTTTGAGTCCTGTTTCCGCCAAATCAATCATAACTTTTCGACGGGAAACTTCTTTATTTAACACCCCGCGACCCTTTTCAGTTAACAAATAAACTTTTCGTCGTGAATCTGTATTATCGTGTAACACAATCAATTCTTCTTCCTGCAGCTTTCGAATGATCGTGTATAAGGAAGCGGGGCCGATTACATATTCACCACCAGTTAACTCTTCAACCAAACTCATCACGGCGTAGCCATGCCGTGGTTCAGTAAATGCCGCCATAATATAAAACTCAGACTCAGTAAGTGGTTTTATGCTCAATTTTCACACCCTTTATATCACTTTATGATATATCTGCTTAGCAATATATCACAAAGTGATACATTGGTCAATAGTAATTTAGTGAGATAAAAGAAGCCGGGGTAACCCCGGCTCTGTTTAAAAAGCTCCCATAAGTTGTAGTCCCAAGTAATAAAGCACGAGGGCGGTTAAGACTGTCAAAAGCAGGAAAGCGTTAGAGTTCAAGTTGGAAAAGTTTAAGATGGTAAAAATGCCTCCCCCTTCCCAATCTAGCCTACGATTAATTACCATAAGCTGCTTGTACCGCCGTCGATAGCGCGTGGTTAGGGTTTTGCTTATTGTAGCATAGAAGGTACTGATCCTTTCAGCTACAAAGCGATAACTACATACAATTCCGCGACCTAAAGCTTCGACACTGAGCCAAGCAGGTGGTTCGTAGTGGAAAAGGTTGGTTTTCATTCCAATTATAAAGAAGATAAAGCCCACTGCTAAAGTGATGATCATATCCCAAACTGCCACACTCTCAAAAAATCTAAGCTGGGCCAAATGCCCCACTTCTACCATCCCTGCACTAACTGTTGCGGGAGTGACGAAGAGATTTAAAACCAAATATGGCTGGGTACCAATAATCAGCATAACCAAAGCCAGCAAGAACATCGCGGTTGCCAAAAAGGGGCCTTCTTTAGCATCTTCGGCCACTGTACTCTTTTGTTCTCCTAAAAAGGTCAAGCCAATCAGCTTCACAAAAGAGGCTGTAGTTCCAACCCCAACAAGTAAGAACAGTCTTTCCGCCCAAACCATGATGGGATGTTGGGACAATGCTACTTCAGAAACACTATGGTGTAATAATGACTTACTAATATAACCATTTAGACCAGGTGTACCAGTGATTCCCATGG
>JAAZLB010000198.1 GCA_012799535.1 Bacillota bacterium
AACCATTAAGAGAACGTTGGTTAGAAGGAGATCCTAAAGTAGTTAAAGGCTATCAAGAGATAATGGATATCGGACGAGAAGGCAAAAAAGCCATCATCAACAATGACTGGGACACTTTAGCCTACCTTATGAACCAAAACCACGAGATTCAAGATAGTATAGCAGACTCTGGCGAACAGAATAACTATATGATCAAAGTAGCTAAAGAAAACGGAGCATTGGCTGGTAAACTAGCAGGAGCAGGTGGTGGCGGTACAATCATCGCCTTAAGCTACGAGCCAGAGAGAACAAAACAAGCACTGCTAGAAGCTGGAGCAGATCGGTTTATTGAACTAGACCCTCATGCACAGGGAGTGACTGTGGAGTATCTTGGAGAAGGGTATGAGCGGGTGGCGGTGACGGGGGAGTAGTTCAATAACGATAACTTGTACAGGTGATTAATGATATTGTACTGGAGAGCGATGGGGGAGGTCAGGCACATTGGTAGTCAAAATTAGAAAATTTATTTGTAACATAGGATATCAGCTTCGTAAATTCACTAGAATCGATTTACTAGCGATGTTTTGTGTAGCCCTTGTTTTTTTTAGAATTGTCTTTCCGAGCATAATGTTTGATGACCTCTCTTTTCGATTGGTTATCCTTGCTGCTGCTCTAGTCACATTGCCCTTTGTTCAACGAATCATAGAACGAACAAAATGGTTTAGATTTGGATCAGTTGAACTGCATCTTGATGAAGCTCGCGAGTCGATCCGCGACGCAGAAGAACAGATAGAGGAACAATCTGCTTCAGACTTGCTTGAGAGTCGACTAATTCAAAAATCAGAACATCCCCATGACGCTTTGGTACGCTTGAGAATGGAATTGACCAATAGAATTGAAGAGTATAAACAAAAAACAGGAATATCCTCTAACAATGTATATAGTTTTCTTTATAAATTAGGAGGCGCAGAAGCAGGAGTAGATTCCCTTGTGCATGCGTTTGGCAAGTTTAATGCGGCGGTAAGTCGTCTTCTTCGGGATGATACATTGCAGTGGAATGACCCAAATTTTAAAGAGGCATTGAAGATCGGGACTAAATTGTGTAGATTGTTTGATAATCTCAGTGAAGGTCGTCGCTGGCAGGAGGAGCACTAATGAGTTGTAGCGCTTATATGATCGTAATATCATAATAACTTCTCACAAGGAATCCTGAAATCCCAAACCAGCGTCTGTTTGGATTCCTTTTCTGCTATTATCATCTCTTAGCATCTCGATAATCCCCGAGTACCTGCCTACCTTTTTACCTGTTTTAGGGGTCTTGAGTATCGAATTGGTGGATTTGGTTAGATGTTTATGGGTGTAGGGGTTATGGGTGGTGTGATTAGGGAATGGGTAGTATGTGGTGAGTGTAAGCTGGTATATACTAGTCAACCAATCAAGCTGATGAGCCTGATAGGTGGAGCGAACCAAGAAATCCTGATTGACAGAGTGGAATGAGTGAGATAAGCGTTTATCTTAGCCATGCCAATCTGTGGTGAAAGCCTATAACTGCGCTACGTGGAGGGGATCTGTCATGGAAACTAGAACCTATGAAAGGGAAAAGTTATACCACGAAGTATGGGCAGAACCCATGACAACTGTTGCCAAGCGTTATGGTATATCCGATGTAGCCCTCCGCAAGCA
>JAAZLB010000199.1 GCA_012799535.1 Bacillota bacterium
ATTGTCCATATGTTGCCGAAAATGGGCAAGAAAGGTTTAAGCGTAAATATGATCATGATTTAAATCATGAAAACCGAATGTTAGAGACACTCCTTTATCATAGTAAACAAGATTCTCGTTATATTACTGAACTCCGTGCTGCTTTAAGAGAAACGGGTCTCCTGCCAGAGAGTCCTGTGGAAGTAGAATACAAGGTCAAAGATAGTTTTAAAAACACCGCCTTCTTCAAATACGGACTAGTGTTTGCTAACAAAAGAGTAGAGAAAAGCCGCGAAGACGTTACCCAAATGGAAAACCGGATTAGGATGCAAGAGCATTCCATAAATTTAAGTTCTTCTAAGGGGCGTATTTATAGTTTGTTTGATGAACACGTCGAGAAAGATGAACCTAAGCCTTCTTTTTCCCGCCGCCTTCTATTGAAAGAAGTACCTTTGAATATTTTGTTTGGGGCAATAGATAGTTTTGAAATGTTAAAATTCGATTTGCTTAAAAGTCGCTACCCCAATTTAAAGTCTAAAACAGAATTTCTCACATCGTCTGATTATGTAGGTGATAATGTTCTACTAATTAATACTCTAGAACAACACGTGTCTGGGGCAGAATTATTCGAAGCAGTAAAGACTGCAATGGCAAAAATTGCGGATTATGTTGGGAGAATCACTCAAGAGTATGAAGGTACTAAAGAATTCACTCCAAGCCCAGTTCGAAGCGTAGTGAAGGATAAGAAAAGACTATTTAATGCGATTAGTGATTCTGGAGAAGGAGTTTCGCAGTCCCAAGCCTCTCCTGAACTCGCTTTAAATATTCAAAATGAAGATTGGTTCGTTTACGAAGACAACTTTGGAACAAGTGAAGAAAAAGCATTTGTAAAGTATTTTCACAGTTTAATCCCAGAGTTAAGAGAAGCATACGATGAAATATATTTAATTCGAAACGAGCGTTTAACTGAATTTGCTATCTATGATTTTGGCACCGGAGAACGTTTTGAGCCAGATTATTTGCTTTTTCTACGACGTGAAAATGCTTCGGGATATGAGCAGGAGCAGATATACATTGAACCAAAAGGCGATCATTTATTAGAGTATGATCGTTGGAAGGAAGAATTTTTGCTAAGAATAGAAGCAGAGGGTATTCCTCGGAAAATTTACGCAGACAATCACGATTATAAAATCATAGGCTTGCCATTTTACAATAGAGGGCATCAATCGGAGTTTTCCGAGGCTATTAGGAGTAAACTACTTCCTAATCAAGCCTAAACTTGAGGAGGCATCTTTGCTGCCAAAGAACTTTCTTATAAGGATTACATTCCATATTGCTTATATGTGGGACCTTGGTAAATGTAGTTAGGACTGTCCAAAATCAACCGCCTGAGTATTTCACACCAATGGATCCGGTACGGAGCGACGCCCCGTACCGCCTATTCACTGTAAAGATACCACCTGTTCGCAGGTGGATACCACCGGTTATGGGGTCCTGTGGTTAGCGTAGTATTCGCGCATGTTCATAATACCCGTCTCAATCCAGACAGCATTGTGAACAATCCTATCCATGATGGCATCCGCATGGATCCCCCCACCTAAACGGTTGTGCCAGTCCTCTTTTCTGTACTGGGTGCAAAAAATAGTGGAGCTGCTATCGTGCCGTCTTTCGATCAGTTCAAAAAGAAAATGTTGCTCATCTTCTGATAGATCCTCCAAAAGCCACTCATCAA
Source organism: Bacillota bacterium (assembly GCA_012799535.1). Classification (GTDB taxonomy): domain Bacteria; phylum Bacillota; class Limnochordia; order Darwinibacteriales; family Darwinibacteriaceae; genus UBA4996. The sequence continues at coordinate 1,712 of JAAZLB010000199.1, forward strand.
CGATTAAAAGGCCATAGTTGATGTACTTTTTCAAAAGTTTGGAATTACCTTTCGGAACGAGTGTCGCTTCGTCGTGCTCAACGAGTAGATCAGGAAGACGGACATAGCGGGTGCGAATTTGCTGTTTGCAGGCCTGTTTACCGATGGCACATGCTAGAAAAGTTTTGCCTGATCCGGTGAAGCCTTGAAAGATAACGTTAGTGTTGCTACTGATAAATTGGGCCGTAGACAGCTCTTGAATAGCGTTTTGATCAATGCCGCGCCCGTTGTAATGGATACCGCGAATTTCTGCTTTTGGCAATCTGAACTTTGCCAGTTTTATAAGTCTTTGAATCTTGCTATTGTATTTTTCTTGGTACAAATAATCAACGACCCGTTGGAAACGTTCATCGAAAGTCGAAGTGGGAGTGGCCGGGTCTTCTTGCTGAATCTCCAGTATCGTGATTATTTCACCAAGATTCAATTCCCTAAGTTTGCGTCTGGTCTCATCATTAATCATTGCGGCCACCTCCGTAGTATTCAGCACCTCGGACATAGCCGGTGCTCGAAGATGGTTTGTTTGACGCATTTTTTTCTTCAAGATAAATCTTATCTTGATTCGCAACCAGAATAGCTTTAAGATGGTGGTAGCGAGGGGTTCTGGCTCGTGTAAGGGCTAGTTCGCAGGCAGTTTCGAGACGGGCCTCCGAATAGGTTTTGCTCAATCGCAAGACGGACAGGGATGGGTTGTATCCCTGTTCCTTTATCTTTACGCTAGTAAAAATCCTACTGATAACATCGTTAGTGTTGGGTCCGATTGAGCTGGCCCAATTTAATATTCTTTCGTCATCCCACTCAGGCTGTTGGAACTGGTCCGGCATGTCCTCCGGTTTTGTCGAATAGCGGTTTTTGACGTACTCTGGAAATTTAGTGTGCGTAGCCACTCGTTCACCTTTAACGTAAACTTCTATGGTTGTATCTGTCATCCTGAGATCCGCCTTTTGCCTAACGTATTGGTAGGGACAGGAATAATAATTTTTCATGTAGACCACGTGGCAGTTAAAATTGACCACGCGCCCATAAACCCAAGTTGCGATTTCATAAGGGATTTTCGGAAGAGCCTGAAGATATGCCTTTTCCTCCTCCTGGAAGACTTCCAGGCGATTGTAATCGCGCTTTTGAAATGGATCACGATTGTATTTATCAAGCTTTTCTCGAACCGCTGCTTTCAGGGAGTTATGGGAGTAGAACACTTCGTTGCGAAGACTTGCGATGACGGAAGTGGCAACGTTACCGACCGTACTTTCCACAGCAGCTTTCTGTTTAGGCTTCCTAACGGCCGTTGGCATGATTGCGGTTCTATAATGGGATCCAAGTGCCTCGTAGGCCTCGTTGAGAACGATTTCCCCTTCCCTTGGGTGGTGGATTACACCGGTCTTTAGGTTATCGCACACAGTGCGGACAGTTACACCGCCAAAAAATTCATACATATTAACATGGCATCGAAGCCAGGTATCCTGCTTCATGTCAAGGCAGGTTTCTACATATGAGTATCGGCTGTAAGGAAGTGTAGCAACGAACAGGTAAACCTTAATCAATTCTCCGGTATCCCTATCCACATAAGACATCGTAGAGCCCGACCAATCCACTTCCGTAGTTATGCCCGGCTTGCGTTCTATGTGGTTGGTCAACTTGTTGGTAATTACGTGATCGCCGTAGCCGTTGCAGAACTTCGTGTAGCCCATCGGGGTTGCATTTTCTGCTCTGCACTTATCTTTGTACTCGTTCCACAGCAGTTTTAAGGTGACACCGTCCTTTTTGAGCTCCCCATGGACATACTCGTAATCGGGATCTCGATACACACTTTCTATGACGTACTTCTCCGGATAGAAGAGCCGGTAAACCTCTTGATCGCTAAGGTTCATCACATTCTGGTAAGTAACACCTCTTTCGTCAGCAATGCGAAACACATCACTTACCGAATTCCGCGACATCCGCCGAGTAGATGCGATCAAATTTCTACTCATGCCGGTGCTTCGAAGCTCAAGGATGAGCTTCACTCTGATTTTATTGGCCATAATTTCTGGCCTCCTTCCGTAAATTTTGAAGCTACGCTTCAAGTACCATTTTACAGAAGGCTTGTCCTAAGTGGTATCATTCCGTGAATTGGGTGGATCTTAGTCGTGTATTGGTGGACCCGTTAGTGCGTAATACTCACTTTGTCCGAAATACTCACGTAATGGTGTCTGCTAAACCGAGAATGGCTCAATACTAGAATTGGTGTCAACGTGTGCTCTCTTTTACGCTTACGTCGATATAATATTTGTTTATTTAAAAGGTCAGCCTAGGAATTAGGCTGACCTTCAGACTGTCAAAAAACCTTCGCGTTTTCTCCTTTAGGGGTCGCGAAGGTTTCTTATTCATGATAAAATATAGTTGGGTGATACAAATGTTGGAAAGACCGGAAAATAAACGGAATCAAATGCAAGTTGTCGATCTGGAAATGCTCGTTCCGGAAGA
>JAAZLB010000200.1 GCA_012799535.1 Bacillota bacterium
CCCCAGGTGGCTTTAGTTATAGGTTTGCCCTGGCAAGGAGAGGGGCACTTGTACAATGGGGCCTTAGTGGTGCAAGCAGGTGAAATACTGGCCAGACACTCAAAACGCAATTTGACTCAATTTCGCCTTTTTGATGAAAACACCTATTTCTCACCTGGGTCGAAGCATACGTTAGTCAAACTAGGCGACGAAGTTGTGGCTATCGCCTTAGGCATGGAATTAGATTTGGAGCTTGCCATGGAGTTAAGACAGTTGGGAGCTACTCTAATTATTAACCCTTGTGCCATTCCCTTTGCAGTGGGGGAGGAGTCAAGACATGAGGAAGACTTGCGAAAGGTCGCTGTAGCCAGTGGCTTGCCAGTACTCAGGGTTAATCAAGTGGGAGCTAATGACGAACTGATTTTCGCTGGCGGAAGTTTGGCCCTCGATTCTTCTGGTCAGTTGGTAGGCTATGTATCCAAATTTGTTGCTAGAGGGGTTCTAGTGGATCTGTCCGCCTTGGAATATGTTGAGATGGGCAAGGAAGATGTAACCGCCCAAATTCATCAAGCCTTAGTTTTGGGCTTGAGGGATTATGTCCAAAAAAACGGGATGAGCAAGGTGATTATCGGACTCTCGGGTGGGCTAGATTCCGCGGTAGTGGCCTGTCTAGCGGCGGAAGCTGTTGGTGTAGAAAATGTCTGGGGAATTACTCAACCAGGTCCCTATTCTACCCCGAGCAGTGTGGAGGATGCCCAAGGCCTAGCTAACAACCTCGGAATCCGTTTTGACATCTTACCTATAGATAGTTTATATGGAGCCATGCTTTTTTCTCTAGAAGAATACTTTGCGGGAACTGTCATGAATGTGGCGGAAGAAAATATTCAAGCCCGCCTCAGGGGTATTCTTCTCATGGCTTTGTCTAACAAGTTTGGTGGTCTTGTGCTCAGTAATAGTAACAAAAGCGAGTTAGCAGTGGGTTATTGTACCTTGTATGGTGATATGAGTGGTGGTCTGGCTGTGATTGCTGATGTGTATAAAACCATGGTTTACCAATTGGCTTATTACATTAATCGAGAAAAGGAAATTATCCCGTGGAATACTATTGAAAAACCACCTTCTGCAGAATTGCGACCTAATCAGAGAGATGATGAAACTTTGCCTCCCTATGACATCCTGGACGGGATTATTGAAGCCTACTTGCATGGGGGCTTTACACCGGCTGAAATTACTGAGCAAGGTTACGCACCAGAAACAGTGCGATGGGTGACAAGGACTATTGACAATAATGATTACAAGCGAAGACAAGCGGCTTTGATTCTAAGGGTGACCACTCCCATTTTAGGACGAGAGCGTCAGATGCCCTTAAGCGCAAAAAAGCAATTTCAATAGGCATGGAGGCGAAAAAATGTATACTGGTGAAAAAGTACGATTGCGAGAATATCGTAAAGAAGATGCGCCACAGGCTCAAGCTTATATAAATGATCCCGAAATAAAACGCTTGCTGGGGGGACCTCCTTTTCTACTCACCTTGTGGGATGAGGAAAAGTGGGTTGCTCAACAATCGGCTAGGTCAGATAATTACAGTTTCGCTATTGAGACTTTAAGTGACAACCGATATATTGGTGGCTGCGGTATTAACCATTTGGACTGGAAAAACAGGGTTGTGGAGTTAGGTATCTTTATTGGGGATAAGGCTTATTGGGATCGGGGATATGGAACAGATGCTCTAAAGGTCTTGTTGCGATTTGTTTTCGAGCAACTGAATATGCATAAGGTAAGCCTTCGGGTGTTATCTTTCAATGCCCGGGCGCAGAAAGTGTATAAACGCTTAGGTTTTCAAGAGGAAGGACGTTTACGGGAAGAACGCTTTGTGGATGGGGAATACTATGATTTAGTGATTATGGGCTTACTTAAGGAAGAATATTACGCGACTAAAGAGGAGTCTAAATGAACTCGATTCCCATTTTATACGAAGATAATCATCTGTTAGTGGTGGTGAAGCCACCCAATCTTTTGTCCCAAGCAGATCAAACTGGTGACGAGGATTTGCTTACATTGCTCAAGGAATACATTAAAGAAACCTATAACAAGCCTGGCAATGTTTATCTAGGCCTGGTTCATCGTTTAGACCGCCCAGTAGGTGGGATAATGGTCTTTGCCAAAACTTCCAAGGCGGCGGGACGTCTCTCAGAACAAATTCGGGAAGGCACTTTCGGTAGGGGGTATCTAACAGTTGTGGAAGGGCATCCACAACCACTTAAGGGCACGCTACGCAATTATCTGGTGAAGGATCGGCAAACAAATTTGGTTACGGTAGTGAAGCCCAATGTTCCTGGTGCTCAAGAGGCTGTGTTGGATTACAAGGTGATTGACATGATTTCTACCCACAGCTTGGTTCGCATTCAATTACGGACGGGACGCTCCCACCAGATTAGGGTACAAATGGCCGAAATTGGCCATCCCCTAGTGGGGGATCAACGCTATGGACCCCGCAGTAATAAAAGACAACAGATTGCTTTGTGGGCGGAGCGCATTTCGTTTGTCCATCCTACAACTAAAGAAGAACTGGAGTTTGTTCAACCACCGCCCGTTACAAAACCGTGGACCGAATTTAGACATAAAGCCTGACCTTAGGGGTCAGGCTTTATTTTTTAAGACAACTTTTTCTACAGTCGCTTTGTCATCGAGTGTTAAAATGGCCATGGTAATGGGAAGTATAAAACGACGGGGCCCGGCGTTACCTGGATTGATGAGCAAAATTCCATCTCTTTTTTCCTCTAAGAAGCGATGAGAGTGACCGAAAACCACTAGATCAGCTTGTTCAGTAGTGAGGATTAGGTCATCTATATTGTGTACCAACGCAATTGACCACTTGCCCACGTTCAACCGCTCGGTGATCTTGAGAGAATTAGCCCAGGGTTCCACATCCACATTACCCCTCACGGCAGTGGTAGGAGCGATTTGCGTTAGTTCTTGGAGCACTTGGGGATTACCTATGTCTCCGGCATGGAGAATGAGATCACAACTTTGTAATAATTGTTTGACTTGGTTGCGTAATAATCCGTGGGTGTCTGATATAAGACCAATTCTAACTGCTGACATGTAGAGTTCTCCCTTTCTTATGCAGTGACATTAGGGGCGGAGCGCAGAGTTATGACGTGGGCAATTTTTAGGCCAATGACCATGAGCACTGCAGAGGCACCCAAGGAAACTAGACCACCGATGCTACTGCTTAATCCTACCATAGTAATCAGAATGCCAGCCACAACATAGCCGATGAAGCTGATACTCGCTACAAAGATTGCATAGGGTAGCTGCGTACTAACGTGTTCGATGTGATCACATTGGGCCCCAGTAGACGAAAGAATTGTAGTATCAGAAATGGGAGAACAATGGTCACCGAAGACTGCTCCAGCTAATACTGCTGCTATCATGATTAAGGTGATCTCTGGATCGAAGATCAAAGCAAAGTCAATGGCAATAGGTACCATGATCGCAAAGGTGCCCCACGAGGTACCTGTGGCAAAGGCAATCAGACCTGCCAATGCAAAGACAAGGGCTGGATATAAAAAGGGTGGCAAGGTCTTGCCTAAGCTATTGGCTAGATAGACCCCAGTGTTTAATTCACCAATAATTGAGCCAATGGTCCAAGCAAAGATCAAGATAGTAATCGCCGGTAACATACTCTTAGTACCTTTGACGGCCGCTTCTGGCAATTGCTTGAGTGTTAAGACTTGTCTGGGTAAGAAGAGTACTAGACTTAAGACGATTGCCCAAAAGCCACCAATTTTCAAAGCTGTAGCGGCATCTGTCTCTTGAATAGCCCCTAGGAAGGAGATTCCGCCAGCGAAGTAGCCGCCTGTGTAGGCCATGGCAATTATGGTAAAGAGCACTAACCCACCAATAGGGATGATCAAATCCCAGATGGTGCCCTTAGGGTTAATGATGGTATCTTCTACCTGGACAACACTTTCTCCTTTAGGACCGTGGACATTCCCCGTGGTTATGGCTAAATATTCGTGCTGGGCCATGGGTCCAAATTCTAGATCACTAAGGGATAGTACCGCCACCATAGCTAAGGTTAGTAGAGCGTACAAATTCATAGGAATTAGCTTTAAGAAAGAAATAAAGGGGTCAAGACCAATTCCTTCTGTTCTAAATTTATCGCCCATAGTGGACATCACTGTGACTACCCAGCTAGAGATGGGGGCAATAATGCAGACGGGGGCAGCGGTAGAGTCAATTATGTAGGCTAATTTAGCTCGGGAAACTTTAAACTTATCCGTCACTGGTCGCATTACGGTACCTACTGTGAGGGAATTAAAATAGTCATCTATAAAGATGAGTACGCCTAGAATCAAAGTGGCAATTTGGGCCCCTTGGCGCGACTTAATTCTTTTTTCGGCCCATACTCCGTATTCCCTGGAGCCACCAGCCATGGTCACTAGATGGACCAGGATACCTAGGAAGACTAAGAAAATGAGGATGGACAGGTTCCAACTATCAGAGACACTAGACCACATGGTGGAAAGGGTGTGGCCTACAGCTGTAATGGGGTTACCACCTGCCAAGATCAAAGCTCCAGACAGCGCCCCTGCGAGTAAAGAGGGGATGACTTTTTTTGTTGCTAGGGCTAGAGTGATGGACAAAATTGGGGGGAGTAAACTCAAAAATTGATAATCCACGGGGTAATCAGCTCCCTTTTTTATTTTGAAAAACAAAAACAGCCTAATGTCTAGGCTGTTTGCAAGGTCGAATCTGGAAACAGCCTCATCAATCAACTCCCTTCGGTGTGATAGTCCTCCACTGTAGTTTGGGATTGCTACAGTGACAGTTGTGCACTTTTTCAATGCACACCCAGCCTAATTAACGGGGATTAGTTAGACTTCGGCAGCGATTCCTTTCCTCAAAGTTCATCAGCTTCCCCAGCTTCTTCTAAGAGTACTAATAATAACTGCGCCTCTACCTCACCAGTAGCGATGAGGCGTTTTATTCAATTGTTGAGCTAATTATACAAGACTATTCTGGCTTTGTCAATTCGGCACGGAAGGTGGCGTTGACAGTCACGGAGACCTTCAGTTGACCGGGCATGAATACGTCGGCCAACTCCGTAACTGCACTGATTCCCTCAGCCCCATATTCTGGACCATAAGAATAGGTTTCTTCCACACTTTCTAGAATTAAATTGGTGGAATCGTTGGCAGTGGCTAGTAGGCCAGCCTTCCACCAAGCATCTTCCATGGCCCGTTTAAAGGCTTCTTCTTTAGGGGTAAGATAATCCTGTACTCCATACTGTAACCCGTAAATAATGTTGGCACCCGCGGCGGTGGCTTGATCCAAAAATTCGGCCACTTTGGTCAAATCCAAAACTTGCACTTCGAAGACGTGACGAATGGTGAACCCTTCTGGTATTAATTGTCGGGTGGATTCGTCCCAACTCTCCCTCCGATACATATTAAACTCAGAAGTTTTGATCACTTCAGGAGGAGCGAATTGGGAGAAGACTGCGATTAAAGCTTGGATGGTTTCGTTGCTTTGGGCGAGGGCAATTTCTGCGGTGTCCCCGTCGGTCTGGGCCCCAATCCACATTTGCACTTTGGTGGGGGAAACCCGCACATCGCCGGTGCCCTGCACCTTAATAGTAAAGCCCTCAGCGGAGGCGTTGCTTATTCCCATTATGCTCATAAGCAACACTAATACTAAAGTGGATACGAACATTACCTTTTTATCCACGCTACCACTTCCTTTTTCTGTAATGCTACAGAATTCGTCTAGAATTGGGTCTTTGTGGGGTAATGATTCTTAGAGAATTCAAAACCGCGAGAATGGTTACACCAACATCTGCAAAGACCGCTTCCCACAAGGTTGCGAGACCAAAGGCACCTAAGGCTAATACCACTAGCTTAACCCCAAAGGCCAGGGAAATATTCTGCCATACAATACGATTGGTACGGCGGGCAATGTGCATGGCATTTACGATACTATAGGGATCATCGGTCATTAAAACCACGTCTGCAGTCTCAATGGCCGCATCAGAACCGAGGGCTCCCATAGCCACACCCACATGGGCTCTGGCAAGAGCAGGTGCATCATTGATCCCGTCACCGACGAAGACCACTTTCCCCTTGGCTTCTTTGATGATCTGTTCTAGTTCATTTACTTTATGATGGGGCAAAAGTTCGGACCCAATGTGATTGATTCCTAATTGTTCACCCACTTGCTGTGCTACCTCAGAATTATCACCGGTAAGCATGATTACTTCCTTACCCATATCCTGCAAGGATTTTACCGCTCTAGCCGCACCCTTCTTAGGTTGGTCAGTAAGGATAATAGTTCCGGCGTGAGCACCATCGATGGCCACATAGACACCTGCAGGGGTCGAGTTGTCAACTGAGACACCTTCCTGTTCCAACAAGAGTTTACTACCTACAAGGATTACTTTACCTTGCCACTTAGCCCTAATTCCAAATCCGGCCAATTCTTCCACATCTTGAACTTCAGTCTGTTCAACATTGTTTCCATACGCCTGCACAATGGATCGGGCGATGGGGTGGGAGGAAAAGCTTTCTGTATAGGCCGCGGCTTGTAAAACAGTTCTTGGAGAATGGGGCGACACAGCCTCGACTTTGTGTACTGTAAACTGTCCGGAGGTTAGGGTTCCTGTTTTGTCAAATACTACTGTATCCGCTTCATGAAGTGCTTGAAGGTAGTTACTTCCTTTGACTAAGACTCCGTGGCGAGAAGCACTACCAATTCCACCAAAGAAACCTAAGGGGATGGATACTACCAGGGCACAGGGGCACGAAATAACTAGAAAGACTAGAGCCCGATAAAACCAGTCACTGAAACTCCCACTAAAAAAGAGGGGAGGAATGGAGGCGATTACGACTGCAATGCCTACCACAATCGGTGTGTAGTATTGGGCGAAGGAAGTGATAAAATCTTCTGTCGGTGCCTTGTGGGCGGTGGCATTTTCCACGAGATCTAGGATCCTAGCAACAGCAGAATCCTCCGCCAACTTTTGAGCTTTAATGGTTAACAAACCATTGAGGTTGATGCAACCGCTTAAAACCTCTTCTCCCCCTTGTACTGTTTGGGGAATGCTCTCACCAGTCAGTGCAGAAGTATCCAAAGAGGAAAAACCGTCAAGAATAATTCCATCAACTGGAATGCGTTCGCCAGGATACACTACAAGCACATCACCGATTTTTACTTCTTCAACAGCTACATCAATGATTGTATCCCCTTGTTTACGGTGCGCTTTCTCTGGTCTAATGGCTATTAAAGCGGAGATGGAACGGCGAGAATGATCAACTGCAAGACCTTGGAGAAACTCACCGGTGCGATAAAAGATCATTACGGAGGCCGCTTCGGGAAACTCCTGAATGGCTAAGGCTCCTAAAGTAGCTATGGTCATGAGGAAATGTTCATCAAAAATCTGCCCCTTTTTAATATTGCGGATTGCTTGGAAAATGACTTCATAACCAGCTAGGAAATACGCGAAAATAAAA
>JAAZLB010000201.1 GCA_012799535.1 Bacillota bacterium
AAAGGAAATAGTTGACAGGGTGGGCTTTTAAGAATACACTTAACATGGTATCTTTAATTTATTTTTGTCCAAAACTTTGTACGGATGAAAAATAAACTATGAGAACGGAGGGTTTAAAATGATCAAAGTGGGCTTGATTGGCGCCGGTACCATGGGTAGAGTACACTCTGCCGCTTATGGACGCTTAGCCAATGCTCAGTTAACCACAATTTGTGATTTGCGCCCCGAAAAGGCGCAAAAATTGGCAGGTCCTGGGGTCAAGGTAGTGACAGATTACCGTGAGATTCTAGAGGATCCTGAAATTGATGTAGTAGATGTTTGTCTTCCTACTTACTTACACAAGGAAGTTGTGCTCGAAGCTGCGGCTGCAGGAAAGCACGTTTTCTGTGAAAAACCAATAGCCTTGAGTATCGAAGATGCAAAGGACATGGTGAAAGCTTGTGAACAAGCTAATGTAAAATTAGGGGTGGGGCAGGTTGTCCGCTTTTTCCCCGATTACGCAAAGGTTCGGGATCTTCTAGCCACTGGACGCATTGGTGATCCTAAAGTAATTAGAACTAGTCGCGGTGGATCTTTCCCCCGGTGGTCAGAGGATAATTGGTACGGAGACTACACCAAAAGTGGTGGACCCATTGTGGATTTAATCATTCATGATTTTGATTGGTTACTATGGTTATTTGGCCCAGTCAAACGGGTCTTTGCCAAGAGTGTAGGTAAGCAAGAAACCCCTGATGGAGAGTTACTAGATCACGCCTTGGTCACTTTGCGGTTTGAGAACGGCATAATCGCCCATCTAGAAGGAAGTTGGGCTCAACCTGTAGGCACACCCTTTTCTACTTCCTTCGAAATTGCTGGAACAAAAGGTCTATATGAATATTCCAAGGAACAGGCCACTCCTTTGTTGCTAAGAACTGCTCAAGGGGAAGAAATGGCTCAGTTTGTGCCAGAAAGTCCTTTGGCGTTGGAACCATATACTGCTCAGTTAAAGGCATTTATTGAGGCAGTAGTTGAGGATACAGAGGTACCTGTGCCAGGTCAAGAGGCAATCGTTGCCTTAGAAGTGGCTTTAGCAGCTCGCCGAGCTGCAGAAACTGGAGAAGTAGTGTGGTTAGGAGGTGAGCAGAATGATTAGAGTTGGTTTGATTAGTTTAGCCCATATGCACGGACTTAGTTATGGCCGGGCATTGCAATCCATGTCTGATGCGGAGTTTGTTGGCATTTATGACCGGGACGTAGAACGTCGGGATAAGTATGCCAAGGAGTTTGGGGTCACTAGCTTTGCAACTCTAGAAGCTCTTTTAGAAGAAGTAGATGCAGTAATGATCTGCTCTGAAAATGCATTACACGCCGAATATACCTTGGCTGCCGCCAAAGCGGGCAAACATGTACTTTGTGAAAAGCCTCTTGCTACAAACTTAGATGATGCTCACAAGATGGTCCAGGTTTGTCAAGAGCAGGGAGTGATCTTACAAACTGCTTTTCCCATTCGTTTTTCTACTCCTGTGGTGCGGGCTAAAGAGATCATTGATAGTGGGGCTATCGGCAAGATCGTTGCCATTAATGGTACCAATCACGGTAAAATGCCTCCTGGGTGGTTTTTAGATCAAGAATTAGCCGGTGGCGGTGCGGTCTTTGACCATACGGTCCATGTGACAGATATTATGCGTTGGTATTTAGGTAGTGAAGTTAAGGAAGTTTATGCAGAAGTAGATACTGCCTTACACGAAAACATTAATATTGATGATGTGGGTATGCTGACCATGGAATTTGAAGATGGTACTATTGCCACTTTAGATCCTAGCTGGTCTAGGCCTAAGACCTTCCCTACCTGGGGTGATGTTACACTTAAGGTAATTGGAACCAAGGGAACTTTGCATGTGGATGCCTTTGCTCAAGCGGGTGAAGTATTCTCCGATGAAGTAGGTCATAGCCAGTATTATTTCTGGGGTGATGATGCAGATCGGGCTATGGTAGAAGATTTCGTGGCTTGCATTCGAGAGCACAAGGAACCACGGGCTAGTGGTTTAGATGGATTAAGAGCTACAGAAGTGGCCCTTGCCGCCTACGAGGCAGCCCGGCAACTCAAACCCATTAAACTCAGATAAGCAGAGTACAGAAAAAGAAAACGCGTTCCTTCTGGAGCGCGTTTTTAGTCTACAATTCGGTAATCATCAACTCGGTCCCGATCTTCCTCTGTTGTGAGGACATCCACGTAATCTAAGAACTCAGAAAAAACTAGGGTACTAGCGCCTACAATCTTAACACGATCTTTTAATTGACTAGGTATAATCGTGTAAGTCCGTTGGCCGTGAAAGGGTAGGACCCGCTGACGTACAGACTGGCGTACCCGTTCTAAACCCAATGGATGGAGGGCTTCCATGGTGGATCCTCCTAAAATCACCGCGGCAGGATCGAACATGTTGATCAGATTAGCCACCCCAATTGCTAAATAGTCAAGGCAATCATTGGTGATGGAAAGGGCCACAGGGTCCCCATCTTTGGCCGCAAGCACAATGGGCTCTAAGGTGATCTGGGCAGGAGAGCCCTTATGGTATGTAGATATTTTGGTTTTGGCCCCAATAGCTAGCATCTGAATTGCCCTGCTAAGTATGGCTGGTTCTGCCGCCATTACTCCCAAACATCCTCTGTTTCCACATTTGCAGGGGGCACCAGCAGGTTCTACTGTGGTGTGTCCGAATTCGCCTGCACTCCCAGAAGCACCACTGTAGATGCGGTTATCTATAATGATTCCGGCACCAATACCTGTTTCTACCGAGACATAAATTAAATCACTAATTTTTTGACCAGCGCCCATCAGTTTTTCTCCGAGGGCGGCGGCATTCATGTCGTTATCAATCCGAATCGGCAGAGAAAAATTCTGTTCCAAAGCGTCATACAGGGGTACATCGGTAAAGCCAAGGCTTGACGAGTAAAGAATATTCTTTTGGTCCCGGTCCAACAGTCCTGGGGTAGCCACTCCAATTCCTAAGATATTGTGTTCTAGGTTTTTGCTAGCATGGAGAATTTGCTGAGTATAGTCCACTATGTCTTGCAAAAACACTTGTTTATTGCTCAAATCAGGGGTGTAGCTATTGGTGATTAGGGAGTTACCATCAAGATCTAAAAGGGCAACAGTAGTTTTTTGTACTCCAATATCCACTCCGATAGCTAGGCGGGAGGTGGGTTGAAACTCCAAGAGAATGGGGCGCCTGCCACCACTAGATTCTCCTGTTCCAATTTCGGCTACCAAGCCTTCCTGTAGTAATTCTTCCACTAAGACAGAGACAGTAGTAGGACTAAGCTTGGTAGTTTTCACTAGCTCAGCCCTAGAAATGGGCCCCTGGGCCCGGATATGTTTAAGCAAGGTGCCAATATTCATTTGTTTAATTATCTTGGCGTGAGCGTTTCTCCGCATGGGCTGAACCCTCCTATAATATGGTAATTCTCTCAAGGCGGTGAAATTCCTGTTCCCCTTAAGTATCGCCTTGGGCCTATAATCCTAGGATACTCCTCCAGTTAAGGAGAGATGCAGGGACTGCCCCTTGCAGGATCTCTCCATCCATGTGTTCAGGAGTTTCCAAACCGAGTAGATGCAAGATGGTGGGGGCAATGTCGACTGTGTTAGCTCTCCCCTGGACTTCTCCTTCTCGGATACCTGCACCACTTAGAAATAACGTGGTATGTTGGGTTTCAGGAACTCCGTGTATCCCTCCGCCACTACCACTGGAGAGGACATAACCTGGTCTTGGTGCCACCACCATATCACCGACTGCGTAGGGATCCGCATGTTTGTCTACTAACTCATCTTTGGTGAAGACGTCTGTGTTAGGGATAGCCTTAAGGAAGGCGAGTAGTTCATCATATCTAGTCTGGTCTAAGCGCCCTTCCCGGATATACAAAAAGATGCTTCCGGCGGTAATAGCCACTAAATCGGTGCTCGGACGAATCTGTTGGTTTGTTGTAGCTACAGAAAAGCCCGCCCGTTTTAGATCTTCTAGCAACTTTGGAGTCGTTTCGGGGAGAGAATTCTCAATCATACTATGATCAGAAGCTACGATGAAGGTGGTGCCCTCAAGTTTACCTTGCTTTGCTAGGTAGTCTATTATTTCCCCTATGTCTGCATCGGTCTTACTTAACACCTCTTGCATGTTGTAGGGTCCGCGACGATGTCCTTGAGTATCCACATTCATGTCTAAGTAAATGATCAAATCCGGGTCATGGGTTTCTAAGGCATCTATAAAGTTGGCGGGACCGTGCTCCTTATAAGAAATTGCTTGGCGACCTTCTAAGAGAAAGTGGGCTAATTCTACTGTGACTAAGTTATGTTCCGCTAGGATTTCTGGAAGGGTAGGTACCTGAATATCCCGTAAAGGGCTTCTGAGGCGATCGATGGAGCGATCATAACGACTATTGTTAGGAATTCCCGTTTTATTTGGATAGGCACCAGTCAAGATGGAGGTATGGTTAGCGGTAGTATTTGCTGGAAACACTCCTTGGGCTCTAGCATACCAAACGCCCTCGTTCGAGAGTTTTCGTAAATTTGGTAAGTCGTACATGGCCATATAATGCGGACTAAAACTATCTAAGAGTATTAAGACTACCCGATCCGACTGGCGGGTTTTGGCACTAGCATGTCCAATGAAAGGACCTATGTTTGTGAGTAGAAGAATGGTCAATAGGCTAAGTAAGATTGTAGTTTCTAATTTCATGGAGATACTCCTTCTGTGATGTTTGTTTGTTATCCAAAGAATGCCCTGGCTAAATTGACAACCAACCGCAGGGTTGTTACACTAAATGTAAATATATTGCCAGAATCTCTGTTAACTTAGTTTTGATTGCGTATAAAGTATTCTGCTTAGGTTGGTGAAATCCTGCCAGAAAGCTAGGGTTTTATCGGCATAAGAAGAGAGGAAGGAAGTTTAGTATGCTGAAAAGGTTTGATTTACACATGCATACCCAGTTTAGTGATGGGGAAGGAACTGTTCAAGAAAAAGTGGACAAGGCGGTGGAGTTAGGCTTAGATTTGATCGCGATTACGGATCACTTTGACGAACCCCTTAATCATCGCATGACAATTGAGGCATTGCATGAACTTAGCGAAATAGTAAAAGGTGGAGATTATCCAATCCCAGTTTTATTAGGCATAGAGACTGGTATTGAAGGTACGGTGCCCTTAGAATTGCAGGGTAAAGTGGATTTAATTATCCGTAGTATTCATTTTTTGCGGAAGCCTGTGGAAGCGAAATCACCCTATGACCCTCTTTATTGGGAAGCCTATAAAGAGGAGATCCTTGCTTTACTTAAGGCTGATGGAGATGTCTTAGGCCATGTGGAAGGTTATATGCCCCTACCTTTAGGGGATCTGAAAACCACATTTGAGGAGCGACGGGCCATAGAGCGGGAAGTGGCTGAACGCTATTTTACAAGGGATTGGCAAGAAGAAG
>JAAZLB010000202.1 GCA_012799535.1 Bacillota bacterium
CCCGCAGTAATAACTGTAAGGGAAACAGACTACGGTCCCGCAAAAAGATCAGGGCATTAAACCAACTATTCCAATGGGCAACTGCGTAAAACAGAACCATTACAGCCAAAACCGGCTTAGAAAGGGGCAAGACAATCCGGGCGAGGATTTTAAATTCGTTGGCCCCATCAATCTTGGCAGACTCAATCAAGCTATCGGGAATCGTCTGGAAAAACGTCCGCATTACAATCAGGTTAAAGGCACTAATTCCTGGTGGAAGGAGTAACGCCCAGCGGGTGTTATACAGCCCTAAATCTCTAGCATTGAGATAGATTGGAATTAAGCCACCAGAAAAGAACATGGTAAACACGATAATTCCCATAAAAAGACCTCGACCATATAAATCCTGCCTCGATAGGGGATACGCCCCCAAAGTAGTTAGGACTAAGTTAATAGCGGTACCGACGGTTACATAAAAAATCGTGTTGAGATAAGCGGTCCAAATTTCCTGATTGGCAAAGACTTTTTGATAGGCATCCAGATTAAAGCCCACTGGCCAAAAATTCACTTGACCTCTGGCAATAGCGTGACCACTACTTAAAGAGGCTACTAAGACATACCACATAGGGTACAGAAACAAAAAGGCGAGCACGATCAACAGCACTATATTAAACGAATCGAAAATTATTTCTCCAACGCTTCTCTTTTCTACCATAACTAAAGCCCCCTTACCATAAACTGGTCTCGGTGTAGCGTTTACTCAACCGATTAAATGACAGAAGCAAAGCAAAGTTAATGAGGGAATTAAACAAGCCCACAGCTGCTGAGAAACTATAATCCGCTTGTAAAATGCCACGGCGATAGACAAAGGACGAAATAATGTCTGCAGTTTCATAAAGCACCGGATTATAAAGTAAGATAGTCTTCTCTGCACCAATACTGAAAAGGCGACCCACATTGAGTAAGAACAAAATCACAATGGTGGGCATGAGGCTTGGCAAGGTTATATAAATCAACTTCTTAAAACGCCCAGCCCCATCAATTACCGCCGCTTCATACAATTGGGGATCAATACCTGCAAGGGCCGCAAGGTAAACGATGGAGTTCCAGCCAATCGTTTGCCATACTCCCGAAGCAACATAAATTGTCCGATACCACTCTGGTTCCATCATAAAAATAATAGGACTATCGATAATTCCTAGATGTAATAAAAGCCTGTTCACAACACCTGTGGGCTCTAAAAAGACCAAGATCATTCCTGCCACTACAACTAAAGAGATGAAGTGGGGAAGGTAACTAATGGTTTGAAAAGTAGAACGGGCGTATTTATTGCGCACAGCATTTAGTTGCAAAGCTAGGATAATTGGGGCAATAAAGGTGAACACCAGGTTGTAAAGACTGAGTAGGACCGTGTTTTTTAGCAAACGCCCAAAGTAATAGCTTTGGAAGAACTGCTTAAAATACATCAAACCCACCCAAGGACTGTCTTTAACTCCCTTAAACACGTTAAAATCTTTAAAGGCAATCTGAATACCCCACATGGGACGATAATGGAATAAATAAAAATAGACCATAACAGGCACTAACATTAGATAAAGCATATAGTTTTTTCGGATCTCTTTTATAATTCTCATAAGATACCTCGCCTCTGGAAAAGGGGGCTTGCACCCAAGAAGGGTGCAAGCCAAGCAACATTAGTAAGACATGAAACGATCGTAAGCGTCTTGGTAGATAGAAATAACCTTTTCTACTTGCATTTTCTTTAGATCTTGCTGGAATTTCGGAAACTCGCTCAATGGTTTGCGACCTAAGATGAAGTTATTGACATTTTCTTCAACAAAGGTAGTCAAGTCCATCATGATTGGAGTCAAAACTCGTTGCTCTTCCTGGGTGAATTGGACAGGAGGAAGCATTCTACTCATATCCACATAAGGTGCAACCCGCTCAGCTACAGTATACCCTGCTGGCTCTGGTGGGTTGTATTGTGCTAGGTAGCGTCCGTCAGAAACTGTAGCCCAGCTACCGCCACCTGGTACGTATTGTAGGAGGGACTCTTCTGGTGAGAGACCATCAGGATTGTTGAAGACGTGAGGTTTGTAAGTTGGGTAGCCATCAACCATGTCGTAGGAAACCCCTTCAACCCCAAAGTTATTCAGTAAGATACCTTCTTCAGAGTATTGATAGTCAAGCCATTTGATGGCCTCAACTGGATGTTTAGTGGTGGAGGCAATGGCTATACCAATACCACTAGATTGCCAACGGGCGGAGATGTGCCATTGGTCGCCGTAAGGTCCTTTTGGTGGGGAGATGGGTCCAATTCGGAAATCAGGATCATCTGCCTTCAAGGAGCGGAAAGTGTTCATAAATGATCCGGCCCATCCAACCCAAACACCGGCAATGTCATTGGTGACTTTTTCAGTGAGGTTAGCGTAGTTGGTGGAATAATCACCACTAGCATAGGTAGGATCCATGAGCCCTTCAGCATAGAGACGGTTGAGATACTCTAACAATTCTACATAACGATCTTCGTAGGGAGAGTACTTAACAACACCGTTATCAATAAAGAAACCAGTTTGGGCACCTTGATAGTTGAATCCCCAGGCAGGTGCGAACATCATCATGAGGTTACTAATGTTAATGGGTACGTAGGGAACCTCATCTTTGAGGCCGTTCCCGTTAGCATCCTGTTCCTTGAAAGCCTTGAGGACTTGGTACCACTCTTCTGTGGTTTCTGGTTCTTCTAAACCTAGCTTCTCCAACCAGTCAAAACGAATCTGAGGATACATTTGCACTAAAAGTTGACCTTCTAAAGCTAGGTTAGGTAGATAGTAGATGTGACCATCAGCTGCGGTGATTTGACCACGAAGCTCTGGATATTCAGCGAGGATTCTGCTGAAGTTAGGAGCATGTTCCGCGATCAGGTCTTCTAAGGGTAAAAGTGCGCCTTGATGTCCGTAATTAGCTGCTTGCTTATCCCAAGCAGAATACAGAATCAGGTCAGGGAGATCCCTAGAAGCCATCATTAAGTTAAACTGCTCTTCATAACCTGTTCCAGTACTGATTTCAAAATCAATTTTCACATTGGTTCTCTTTTGCATCTCTTGGAAAGAGACCTTGTCGTTATAATCATTGCCTCTGTAGGAACCAAGTCTTTGGGCCCACATTTTCAACGTTAAAGGTTTTTCGCTAATAGGTAGTGCCAATCCTCCTGTGTCCGCTAAAGCGGGCAAGGTTACTAAAGTTAAAAGGGCCACTACAGTTAAAATCGTGGTAAACTTCTTAAACATGGATAAACCTCCTTAAGTGTCTTTTGATAAACCATACCTATCTAAACACCTAGTAACGGTAATAGATTCACCTCCCCTAGGATTTGTGTCCTTTAATAGTC
>JAAZLB010000025.1 GCA_012799535.1 Bacillota bacterium
TAGTGCATAAAAATGTAAAGTGATGTACAATAAAAGTCGGAACTAGCTGAAATGGTAGAAGAATGGGGGGGAATAATGGGACTTATATTGTTTTTAACCTTAGTCTTACTGGTCTTAGGACTTTTAGAAAACGCGATTCATCAACGGAGACTTAAACAGATTCCCATCCGTATTCATGTGAACGGTACAAGGGGCAAATCTACCACAACAAGACTTATTGCAGGCGTATTAAGAGAATCTGGTTATACTGTGGTAGCTAAAACCACGGGGTCCGCTGCAAGGCTAATTCTAGAAGATGGGAGCGAAGTCCCCATAAAAAGAAAGCGCACCCCTTCTATTGGGGAACAAATAAAAATTGTGGCGGAAGCGGCTAGGCGTGGAGCAGATGTTTTAGTCATTGAGTGTATGGCCATTAATCCAGAAATGCAGTGGGTTTCAGAAAAAAGGATTTTGCAGTCCACAATCGGTGTGATCACAAATGTGCGAGAAGACCATCAAGATGAAATGGGTCCTTCTCTACAAGATGTGGCATCCGTGTTAGCTTTGGCTATTCCTAAATCTGGGCAGTTAGTTGTGGGAGAGGCGAATTTTCTGGAACTATTTCAAGAAGAAGCACAAAAGCTAGGTACCGCAACTGTCCTGGCAGAAGCTGATAACGTTTCTGATGAGGATCTCCAACCCTTCTCATATCTCATGTTTAAAGAGAATGCCGCTTGTGCCCTAAAGGTAGGAGAACTATTGGGGATACCTCCCCAGGTTGCTTGGGAAGGGATGTATAAGGTTACACCAGATGTGGGTACCACACAAATCTATAAAGTGGAACATGGAGGGGTTACTGTTTTTTTCGTGAACGCTTTGGCGACGAATGACCTAACCTCCACCCTCTTGGTCTGGGAAAAATGGGAAACTTTTGCTAAGAAAGCCTCATTAGGAAATGCACCTGTAGTTGGTTTGTTACATAACCGGGCGGATCGAAGTTTTCGAGTGGACGAATTGGTGCAGACGGCCCTACAACTGCCCTTCCATTCCCTGTGGTTAACGGGTGATCTAAAACCGGTCACTAGACGCTACTTGAAGAAACAAGGCTTTAAGGACGAGGTCAAAGCTACGGGTCGTAAAGAGACACCTCAGCAGATTTTGGATGCTCTTACTAGTTGTCACTCTGGTGCTGTTGTGTTGTTTGCATATGGGAATATCAAGGGGTTTGGGGAAGTGTTGACTGATTATTTCGAGAGAAATGGGGAAAGGATCAGCTATGATACAAGAAGCGATAGGATTGGGGCTAGTCTTTAGCTTTTTTTATGTGGAACTAGTGGGATTATCCGCAGGTGGATTGATTGTCCCCGGTTATTTGGCTATCTATTGGGACAACCCCTTAAGAATCTTGGCTACACTTGGGGTAGCCGTAGCAAGCTATTTGATCATTAGAGTAATTTGGAACTATACGATTCTCTTTAGTCGGAGGCGATTTTTGGCCACCGTTTTAGTAGGTTTTATCTTGGGCTGGTTATTAGATTTGGCTATGTTTCGTTTTCCTGCAGGCTATCAAGATGTGCGGGCGATTGGTTTTATTATTCCCGGTTTGATCGCCAACGATATGGTGAAGCAAGGGGTAGTAAACACAACCATTAGCGTTTTATTGGTCTCCGCCTTAGTTCGCTTAGTTCTACTAGGAATTAACTGAAGGGGTGTTGGCGATGATTAACTGGGTGAAACCAACCAGCCCTCGTAAGTTGCTTATTGTGGCCTTATGTTTGGCGTTAGCCGGAGTCTACCTGGTGGAAAGTACAGTTGTTAAGGTAAAGCACCCCCACTTCCCAGAACAAGTTGCAGCAGCTAAGCTAATGCAAGAAGCTCTAGACGTTCTCAAGCAAACCCGGCAGGAATTAGGGATACCTATTAACAAAGAACTAGATCCGAATGAAACGGGGATAATTGGAGAAACATTCACCGCGATCACTTCTTCCCAAGGAAATCTCGAAGCTAAGCGAACCAGCACTAATCCTGCCTTTGCAGCCCTGCTTGTACGACTTTTTCATGAAGCAGGTTTGGAAAAGGGGGACGTGGTGGCCATCGGTGCTAGCGGTTCTTTTCCTGGGCTAATCTTGGCTACCTTAGCTGCTTGTGAAGCATTAGAATTGCAACCCCTTGTAGTGTATTCAGTTGGTTCCTCTATGTATGGCGCTAATCTTCCTGAGTTTACATTTATCCACATGTTAGCATACTTACGCGAACAAGGGATACTACCCTATGAACTGCTTGCGGTGTCACTCGGAGGGGATAATGATCGAGGCGAGGGTATGTTTTTTCCAGAATCTCAGGATCTAATGTTGGAGATTGCCCAATCCGCTGGTCTACCCATTATTTTTGCAGAAAACACTGGAGCCAGTATTGCACACCGACTTGAGCTTTACAAAAAAGCTAATCATGATCAACCGCCCTCCTGCTTTGTGAATGTGGGCGGGGCAACCCCTAATTATGGAAATACCAATGCTTCACTGAATTTCCCTAATGGTTTAGTGCTTAGTTCTTCAATTAGAACTGCTGATCCTGAACGAGGCTTGATTTTTGAGTATCTCGAACAAGGGGTACCAGTAATTCACTTGCTAAATATCAGGGATCTAGCCCTTAAATCTGGAATTACTATTGACCCTGTGCCCTTTCCCCCAATTGGTACTGAGGATGTCTATTTTCAAACTCAACACAACAAGTACTTAATCTGGATCATTTTTGCTTTAGTTGCGGGGGCTTTGTTTCTAGGAAAGGAATATAAATGATAGTTTGCTCCCTTATAGGGGGCATTTCTTTTGAAAAGGTTATAGGTTTTAAAGAAAATGCGATAGAAATATGAGATTAAGTAGGGTAATGCCCCTTTCTAGATGAAATTATCTCTATGAAATCGCAATTTAAATGATGAGCTTTGGGTGGAGGTTAGGCGAGATGAACAAGATTAAAACTAGAGGAATTATTGTTATCATCGTATCCTTATTTGTGGTTATTTTCTCTAGTACGTGGTTCACTTCAACAGATCGAGGTTTTGAGGTGTACCCATCACCACATATGACTGAAAAACGCATGCTAAGCGATTACAATTCCAGTCTCGCGGGAACGCCCGGGGATACAGAGGTATTCATTTTTACAGGGGAGGAACCAGGTGGGACCCTGTTAATCTTAGGCGGTTCCCATGGAGATGAGGCATCTGGTGTGGTTACAGCTCTATTGTTTGCGGAAAACGCTCAGGTGAGCAAAGGGCGTCTGATTGTTATTCCTTTTGCGAACCGTTCAGGCTTTACTCATAGCCTTCCCCAAGAAGGTCACCCCGCGGAGTATACAATTTCTACCCCTAATGGGGAGCGGGTGATTAAATATGGTTCTAGGTTAACCAATGCTATTCACCAGTGGCCTGATCCTACAGTTTATGTCCAGCAGGTTGATGGACAAAAATTAGCGGGTACTGAATCTCGCAATTTAAATCGGGCTTATCCAGGTAAAGAAAATGGCTCTCTTACTAGTCGGATTGCCTATGGAATTATGGAACTTCTAAAGATTGAAGAGGTTGATGTGGCCATTGATTTACATGAATCCTCGCCAGAGTATCCAGTGAACAACGCTATTGTTGCCCATGAACGGGCCATGGAGATGGCAGTTTGGTCTAGTCTGGAGCTTTCCTTTGATGGAGTGGAAATCGGGATCGAACCTTCACCAGTGGGCTTAAGAGGTCTCAGTCATAGGGAGTGGGGAGACAATACTAACGTGCACGCCTTCCTTCTTGAATCGGCCAATCCGGCCCAGGGAAGATTACGTGGTAAAACTAA
>JAAZLB010000203.1 GCA_012799535.1 Bacillota bacterium
GGCGTCCATATCACTGCGGAGGGCGAGAATCGGACCTTTGTGAGCACCTTCTAAAACCCCTACAACACCTTTACCGCCAATACCCGTAGCAACTGTAAAGCCTAGTTTGCTAAGTTCAGTTGCGATAAATTTGGCAGTCCACTCTTCTTGAAGGGACAGCTCGGGGTGTTTGTGTAGTTGTTGAAAAATGCTTTCCACATAGTGTAGATCTTTCATGGGTCTGACCCTCTCTTTATATAGTCCCTAATGTTTTCGCCCAGTTTCCGAAATTTCCTCTTTTCACACCATGAAAAAAAGCTAGGCAGGGCCTAGCTTTGCACGACTCCACTACTCCTTTACTCTTTTACCCCACCAAGGGTTAAACCGGAGACTAACCACTTAGAAGAATACATAAAGAGTAACATGGCAGGAACTGCCACCAATACTGAAGCAGCTGAGAACACTCCCCATTGGCTAGTAAATTGATCCAAGAGTTTTTGGAAACCTAAGGGCCAAGTAAAGAGGCTAGTCTTTTGCAACATAACTCTAGCCATCATAAACTCACTCCAGGAAGCCATGAA
The DNA here is from genome assembly GCA_012799535.1 of Bacillota bacterium. Taxonomy (GTDB): domain Bacteria; phylum Bacillota; class Limnochordia; order Darwinibacteriales; family Darwinibacteriaceae; genus UBA4996. Next base: position 561 of record JAAZLB010000203.1, read on the forward strand.
ACTAAATAAACCAGTCACACCTAAAGCAGGAGTAGAGAGGGGGATAATAATCTTCAGAAAAGCCTCTATAGGTCCGGCTCCATCTACTAAGGCCGCTTCTTCTAATTCTTTAGGGATTGTATCATAATAGCCCTTCAAAAGCCAAATGGAAAAGGGAACTGCCCCTACAGAGTGGGCTAAGATCATTCCAGTGTAAGTGTTAAACAACTGCATGCGTACAACCATCACATAAATAGGCAAAAGTAGCATGCCTGGCGGAAGCATCTGGGTGGTTAAAAGGAAAACTAAACCCTGCTTCTTCCCGGGAAAATCCCATCTAGAAAAGGCGTAAGCCGCACTAGCAGAAAGTAAAACCGCTACAATTACAGTGGTGATGGACACTACCAAACTATTCCATAACCAAATAGTAAAGTCCTTTTCAAAGACGAGAATACGATAGTTTTCTAAAGTGGCGTTTTCTGGAATTAGGGCCAAACTAGTGGAAAGCAACTGGGCACCAGGTCGTAAAGAAATGGTCACAACCCGTAAAAAGGGATAAACCGCAATGACACAAGCCATAATTAAAATCAAGTGAATCAGAAGTCTTTTAGCTAGGCTATCTCCTCTGCCTTTCTTGGAGAAAAGTTTTTTAATCATGCCCCTTCAGCCTCCCCTATGCCCTGAGTAATCTTGAGATAGGCCCAGGTGAAAATCAACAAGATGATCAGAATCACCGTAGAATAGGCAGCTCCGAAACCGTAACGGTAAAACTCAAAGACCGCCTTATACAGAGAGGTCACTAAAATATCCGTCCCCTCCATGGGTCCACCCTTAGTAATCAGATAAATAACGTTAAAGTTGTTAAAGGTCCAGACCACACCAAGAACAGTCGCAGGAACCAAGACTGGCTTTAACAAAGGCATGGTAATCGACTGGAACTGTTGCCAACCAGAGGCCCCATCAATCTGGGCCGCATCATAATATTCTGGAGAAATACTTTGTAGTCCCCCTAGTAAAATAACCATCATAAAGGGGATACCCAGCCAGATATTCACAATAATCACCGCCACAAAAGCCCACCTTGGGTCAGACAGCCACTGAATAGGAGAGAAACCAAATTGTCTGAGCATAGCATTGACGAAACCATACTGATAGTGGAACTCGTTTTTCCAGGCTAAAGCGGCAATCACTTGGGGAATCGCCCAAGGAATGGTGAGTAAGGTTCGATAAATGGCCTTCCCCCTTAAGGGACGATTAAGCAAAATAGCGAAAAACAGACCACCTAAGACGTGGAAAATCACATTGACCGCGGTCCAAACTATGGTTCTCCACAACAACTGAAAAAAGGTCACATTTTGGAGCACTGGGGCCCGAAACACATCTAGAAAGTTCTCAATACCGTAGGACAAACCCACCGAGAAGTTTTTAAAGCGGTACATACTCATGTTACTAAAGGCCAACTTAAGGTTAAACCCGAAGGGATAAATAATCAAGGCGGCCACAGCCACCAAAGCCGGTAGCATAAGCATTAAAGGTAAGGAATGTTTAAGTTTCAGCCACCGGTGTAGGACAAAATATGCCAAAAGCTCTAACACCACCACACCCAGCGCTAGAAGTGCTAAGATTCTCCCAGCCTCACCTAAGCCTTGTAACACCATATCCCAAGTTAAAGGAATCACTTGCTTTTCGCCTCCTAAAAAGGTGGCCCGGTCTAGCCCGTAAGCTAAACCGGACCCCCTTACGTCCTTACTTGTTCATTTCTCGAATCAGCTTCTCAGCCGCTTCTTGCATAGCTTTAGCTGCTGCTTCAGGTGTCATCATGCCAGCCATGACAGCCTCTTGATTCGGACGAATAGCATCCCAAGCTGCCCGCATTTCGGGAACGGTAGGCATGGGTTTTCCTACTACCATCTGATCTGCAGAACCCTTGAGAAGGGGATCCGTAGCAATAGAAGGATGATCCAACGCAGTGGTAGTAGCCGGTAAACGCATATGCTTTTCTAGGAAGTGAATTTGCACTTCATCACTAGAGATAAATTCGATGTATTCTTTCACGACAGCCACTTTTTCCTCATCGATATACTCAGGAACCATAAAATAGATTCCAGAGGTCATAGGTGCAGGCCACAAACCAGTTTCGCTAATCAACGGAATCCGAGCGATGCCAAGATCAACATTAGCTTTAACTTCTGGTGATTGGTATTCAGAAATAGACCAGTCACCATTAACCAACATGGCCGCTTTGCCCTCTTTAAATAAAGAGTCAGCAGCGTCGTAGTCACATTCTACAGGAACAACCTTGTGAACGAGCTTGAGGTCTTGGACGAATTGTAAAGCGCCAACCATGGCGGGGGTATTAAGAGTTGGTGTCACCCCATCGAGAGGCCAGCCACCAAAACCACCTAGCCAAGGTGCGAAAAAGAAGGGTTCGTTGAGATTGTAAACTAGACCATATTGATCGGGCATACCATCATTATCAAAATCAATGGTTAACTCCTTAGCCACCTTAATCATCTCATCGGTGTTTTGAGGAGCTTCAGGGAGAAGTTTCTTGTTATAAAGGAGCATGAGGTGGTTAC
>JAAZLB010000204.1 GCA_012799535.1 Bacillota bacterium
TTAGATCCTAAATATGAAGCTGTTCAAATTGAGGTCTTCGGTGAAATGGCGGAGAAAGGCTATGTGTATAAGGCTCTCAAGCCAGTGTATTGGTGTGCAGATTGCCAGACCGCTTTAGCAGAGGCTGAAATTGAATATGCAGATCACCGTTCGCCAAGCATCTTCGTGCGTTTTCCTGTGAAAAACGGTCAGGGTGTTGTAGCTGAAGAGGATACTTTTTTTGTGATTTGGACCACCACTCCGTGGACTATCCCTGCTAACTTGGGAGTGGCTCTTCATCCTTACTATGATTATGTTCTAGTGCAAACGGAGCGAGGGAAACTAGTTTTAGCCAAAGAATTAGTGGAGAAGGTTTTGGAGGAACTGGGCCTAACAAATCAAGGTGTATTAGGTGAGTTTAAAGGATCTCAGCTAGAAGGCATTGTATGCACCCATCCACTTATGAATCGAGATTCCCTTGTGATCTTAGGTGATCATGTCACTTTGGAAGCAGGTACTGGCTGTGTGCATACGGCCCCCGGGCATGGACATGAAGACTATGTTGTAGGTCTACAGTACGATTTGGATATTCTTTCACCTGTAGACGCCCAAGGGCGGTTTACAGAGGAAGCAGGGGCATACGCGGGACTTACCCTAGATGAGGGTAATAAAGCGGTGGTAAAGGATTTGGAGGCTAGTGGAGATCTTTTGAAGATGGATTTTGTAGATCACTCCTACCCCCATTGCTGGCGCTGTAAAGAACCGGTAATCTATCGTGCCACTGATCAATGGTTTGTTTCCATTGATGGATTTAGGGATGGAATGCTTACAGCAATTAACGATGTTCAATGGATTCCTAGTTGGGGTATTGATCGCATTGGTGGCATGATTAAGGACCGAGGCGATTGGTGCATCTCCAGGCAGAGAGTGTGGGGTGTACCTATTCCTGTCTTATATTGTGACTGTGGTGAAAATATTATTAGCCCAGAGACTATTCAACACATTGCGGAAGTATTTCGGAAGGAAGGCTCTAACGCCTGGTATAGTAAATCTTGTGAGGAACTGTTACCTCAAGGTTACAATTGTCCCACTTGTGGAGGCACCTCGTTTCGTAAAGAGACAGATACCATGGATGTGTGGTTTGACTCTGGTGTTTCCCACAAAGCTGTTTTAACTAGTCGCCCGGATCTTTCTTGGCCAGCGGATCTGTATTTAGAGGGCAGTGACCAACATCGGGGTTGGTTCCAATCCTCCTTATCTACTTCTGTGGCTACAACTGGTGAAGCCCCTTATAAAGCGGTGCTTACCCATGGTATGGTTGTGGATGGGGAAGGGAAGAAAATGTCCAAATCTATCGGGAATATTGTGGCCCCTGAAGAGGTTTGGGAGAAATATGGTGCTGATGTACTTCGTCTTTGGGTATCTTCTGCAGAATTTCGTGGTGATGTTCGGATTTCCGATGATATTCTCAAGCAGCTCTCGGAGGCTTATCGAAGAATTAGAAATACTGCACGTTTTATTTTAGGAAATCTTCACGATTTCGATCCTCAGGTGCATGCAGTACCCTATGGGGAAATGGAAGAGTTGGATCGTTGGGCCCTTATGAAGCTGGCGAGATTAAGTGATAGGATGCGTGGCGCTTACGAGAAATATGACTTCCACATTGCTTACCACACGGTGCACCAGTTCTGTTCAGTGGAGCTAGGCGGATTTTATTTAGACGTACTAAAGGACCGTCTCTATTGCGATAGGGCTAATAGTCGAGAACGGCGCTCTGCTCAAACCGCTTTTTTAATCATCATTAAGGAGTTGGCTCAGCTGATTGCTCCAATTCTGGTTTTCACCTCAGAAGAGATTTGGCAACACCTACCAGAATGGGCTAGACCAGAAAAGAGTGTTCATTTTAGCACTTGGCAAGCCCTACCAGAGGAGTATCGGGACCAAGAATTAGAAGTACGCTGGGATGAATTTTTGGAGATTCGCAGGGTGGTTTCAAAAGCTTTAGAAATAGCCCGGACAGATAAAGTGATTGGCGCCGCGAACGAGGCGAAAGTGGTCATTTACGCTGATGAGGCAAAACAAGCGGTTCTCAAAGACTTTTCAGCGGACTTACGCTTACTGTTCATTGCATCCAGTGTAGAAGTTCGTCCCTTAAAAGAAGGGCAAGACGTACTCCATCAGGAGGAAGGAATCGCAGTTCATGTAGAACATGCTCCTGGTGAGAAATGTGAAAGATGCTGGAAATTCTTTGAAGAGATGAGTACGGATCCAGAGCATACCCAGATTTGCCAACGGTGTTTAGAAGCCATTCAAGGCTAAAGAGAGTAGAAACCCCCAATCGTAGCGAATACGAGTGGGGGTTTTGCATACTCTAAGGGGGAGAAGGGACGGGTGAGCATGGGGGATAAGATTAACTTCGGCCTAATTCAGAATCTTATGGGTAAAATTGAAGAGTTAAACGAGTCCTTAGAAAAAGCTAGTATTGCGGAATACATAGAGCTTTATCGTAAACCTAGACGACTCCTTTACCTCAATTTTTTAGCGGGGATAGTCCGAGGTTTTGGGATCGCCATAGGGTTTACTGTGGTGGGTGCCTTTTTTCTTTATGGGTTAGGAAGAATCGCGGCCCTAAACTTACCGGTGGTGGGAGAGTTCATCGCAGAAATCACTCGTATTGTCCAAAACGAACTGGCCCGGAGGCCCTAGGAGGTTAATAATGAAGCAGGAACTACTAGAGCAATTTAGTGCGATGTTAGAAGCAGAAAAAATGGAACTACTAGAGGTGGAGGCAAGCCTTATGGGGGTGGGAGGTTTAGGCCAACCTATGGATGTGACAGCAACAGAGCTTTCCGCTTACGATAACCATCCCGGGGATTACGCTTCTCAAATGTATGAGCGTAGTAAGGATTTTGGTCTTTTACAAGTCACTAAAGAATATCTGGGAGAAATTGCAGAGGCCCAAAGGGCAATTCAAGAGGGAACCTATGGTTATTGTCGCAACTGCGGGCACCCTATCCCAGAGGAGCGTCTTTTAGCGATACCTCGCACTCTATTTTGTGTTAGTTGCAAGAAAGAGCAGGAAGATCGTGATGTACATGATCGTCCAGTGGAAGAGAAAGTCATGTACCCACCTTTTCAAGCGCCCTCTGGTCTTCGACCCGCGAGGGAGGATGCCTGGAAGGATGTGGCTCGCTATGGAACCTCTACCTATGTTGAGAAAGACCAAAAGTAGCAGGGAAATTCCATCCAACGCAGAATTTAGGGAGAGATAGATTGTAGGAAGGAGCCATGCTGTTGAACTATGCGCTTGTAGCTGGCTTGATCTTAATTTGTGATCGCTTGTCCAAATTTTTAGTAATGACTAGGATGGTGGAAGGGGAGAGTATTACATTGATCCCTTCCTTTTTGTACTTAACCTATGTCCGTAACCAGGGAGCAGCCTTTGGATTTTTCCAAGGTCAGGTGATTTTCCTGTCTGCTGTGGCGGTATTATGTCTCTTGTTCATCTTAACCCAATGGAGAAAAATTATGGCTAAAGGGCTCTTGGTCCGTTGGGGTGTTGTAATCAGTTTAGTTGGGGCCATAGGCAATCTAATTGATCGAGTACGTTTTGGTGCGGTGATTGATTTTATTGATGTACTCGTCTTTCCCCCTATTTTTAACATAGCTGATGTGGCCATTGTTCTAGGAGTAGGGCTTCTTTTTTGGGAGGTTTTGATCAATGACCGCAAGGCCAGCTAAAAACCTCAATTTTATAGTGGACCAGGGGGCCAATCAGCGTTTGGATCTTTGGCTTAGCGAACGTGTGGACTTAAGCCGGTCCCAACTTAAAAAACTCATTGACGAAGGAAATATCTTAATTAATGGAGTAACCACGAAAAGTGGTCATCGGATCCAAGTGGGGGATGAAATCACGGTTACAATTCCCCAAAAACAGACTCCTTCTTTGCAACCTGAGTCTATTCCCTTAGAAATAATCTACGAAGACGATTGGTTAGCGGTAATTAACAAACCTAAGGATTTAGTGGTACACCCGGGAGCTGGTAATTGGGAAGGCACTTTGGTAAACGCTTTATTATTCCATATGGAAAGTCTAAGTGGAGGCGATGAGTTACGACCTGGAATTGTCCATCGCTTGGACAAGGATACCAGTGGATTAATGATGATCGCCAAAACTGAAGCAAGCTATACTTTTTTGACTCAACAACTGAGGGAGCGGGCAGTGAAAAGGGAATATTTTGCCTTAGTCCACGGTGTGCTTGCAGAAGAGGAGGGCATTATTGACCGTCCCCTTGGTCGCCATCCTAAGGATCGCAAGCGGATGACGATTGTGGAAACGGGGCGCGAGGCTCAAACTAGGTATCAGGTTCTAGAACGCTTCAAAAAGCATTCGTTAGTGTCTTGCCATCTAGTAACCGGTCGGACCCACCAGATTCGAGTGCATTTAGCTAGCTTACATCATCCTATTGTGGGAGATCCTGTGTATGGGTTTAAAACGAATAATCTTGGAGCCTGTAGCCAGGTTCTACAAGCGGTTTATTTAGGTTTTCAGCACCCTCAAGGGGAATACTTAGAGTTTAGGCTCGAGCCAGACCCTTGGTTTCATAAAATTATCCAGAAAGCTCGCTTCTTGAATTGACAAGCTCTGGTATTTGGTGTAATCTACAATCAGAATAAAGGTCCTTTAAGTTAGCACAGAGAGGCTGGCAAGGAACGGCGATTGATGTTCGTATGCTTCTTGCCCGCGATCTGCGCGAGGAAGAAGCATTTTTTATTGGAAAGGGGGTGTGCTGAATTTTCAGGGAAAAAGCTCGAATTCTTGATCAAGAGCAAATTCGTAGAGCCCTTACTAGAATTAGCCATGAAATTGTGGAAAGTAACCGGGGTACAGATCGTCTGGTTTTAGTAGGTATTCACACAAGGGGTGTACCCTTGGCGAGACGCTTGGCGGAAATGATTAAAGAGATTGAAGGAGTAGCAATTCCAGTGGGCATGCTAGATATATCCTTGTATAGGGATGATCTTTCTTCTGTGGCGGCCCAGCCTGTTGTAAATCGAACGGCTGTTCCAGTTAGTGTTGAAGATAAGATTGTGGTCATGGTAGATGATGTTTTATTCACGGGTAGGACCGCCCGAGCCGGACTTGATGCCATTATGGATCTAGGTAGACCACAGAGGGTTCAATTAGCAGTTTTAATTGACCGGGGTCACCGTGAATTGCCCATCAGGGCCGATTATGTTGGTAAAAACTTGCCCACTTCTGCTAAGGAAATTGTGGCGGTGCGTTTGCAGGAAATTGACCAAGACGAGTGCGTTGTGATTTTGGAAGAACAATAACCTTTAATTGGGTCCTGTGAGACCCCGAAGGAGGAACATTAATGAATTCAACTATTGATAAGCACAACAAGTTAGGTGTAGGACAGAATATAGCCCTAGGTTTTCAACATCTTTTTGCCATGTTTGGAGCAACAGTCTTAGTACCAATCTTGACTGGTCTAGACCCAGCGGTGGCCCTTTTCACCTCTGGTACCGGTACCTTGTTATTCATGCTGATTACTAAGGGAAAGGTTCCCGCCTATCTTGGCTCTTCTTTCGCTTTTATCGCACCGATCATCAGTGTCTCTAGCCTGTGGGGTATCCAATACGCCCTTGGTGGGGCTGTAGCTGTTGGATTGCTCTACATTCTGATCGCCTTCATTGTTTCCAAAATAGGTTTAGATTGGATTGATAAAGTTTTACCTTCCGTTGTAATTGGTTCTGTGATCATGGTAATCGGTTTAGGTTTAGCTTCTACGGCGGTGGAGATGGCGGGATTTACCAGTGGTGGTTCGTTGGCAAATGCGGATGTGCGTATTGCCTTATTTACCCTCATCGTCACAGTAATTGGTACTATGTTCTTTAAAGGTTTTTTTGCGGTAGTCCCCATTTTGATTGGAATTATTGCTGGGTATATTTTCGCTATCACTCAAGGAGCAGTAGATTTTACCCCAGTAAAAGAAGCTGCCTGGATTGGTTTGCCCCAATTTGTGTTTCCGAAATTTAGTGCTGCAGCGATTGCCATGATGCTCCCTGTCGCCTTGGTTTCTATTACAGAACACTTAGGTGATATAATGGTGTTAAGTAGGGTGACTGGCAATGACTTCTATCGCTCACCTGGTTTACATCGCACACTTCTAGGCGATGGTTTAGCCACTGCTTGGGCTGGCCTTTGGGGTGGACCACCTAATACCACTTATGGGGAAAATATTGGTGTAATGGCTATTACTCAAGTTTTCAATGTTTCTGTGATTCGCTCCGCCGCCATTATCGCGGTTATCCTATCCTTTGTACAAAAAATGGGAGCGCTCATCTCTACTATCCCCGCTCCAGTTATGGGGGGCGTTTCTATCGTTTTATTCGGGGTAATCGCCGCATCTGGAATTAGAACCTTGGTGGAAAGTGGAATCGACTATGGTGACAAACGTAACCTAGTTATTTCTTCCGTGATTTTGGTTCTTGGTATTGGGGGCGCTGAACTCGGTTTTGGACCGGTTAAACTTCATGGTATGGCCTTAGCAACTGTAGCTGGTATTATTCTTAATCTTGTTTTACCGCAGAATGGAAAAGACGCTGCTAAGAAATCATAAAAGACGAGAGGAGCCTATTGGCTCCTCTTATTCACGTAAACTAGGTAAAACGATAATTTGAGAAACTGTTCAATGCGTCAGAAAACCCTAGCACAGCTGATGTGTGTTCGTTGTTGGTTCACCATAGAGACAAATGGGTGACCTTTTATCCCAAATTATCAAGCGTTTTACCGAGGCCTACGTTTTGAGTGATGTCCCTACGGTCTACATTGCACAGTTGGTTCCACCCTCAATTGTAGTTTTAGCAATGGGATTCTAAATTATACCTTTCTAGAAAAAAAGCTTAAAAATACCTAGGAGTAGGATTATTGTCCCAGGGAGCCAGCGCCAATCGTGTTTTTGTTTGGGGGCATCCCCAAGACCAGCTCCAA
>JAAZLB010000205.1 GCA_012799535.1 Bacillota bacterium
CGCATATTCCCATCTAGAGCATGGGTTGTACCACTCATAAAATCTACTATTCTTTGAGCCTCTCCTTTGTTCACCAAATGTAGGCGCACAATTAAAGATTTGCGGTTTTTTAGATGTTGTACATAACCCTTTACGTCTTCAAAAGCTCTCGGTTCTACAATATACATTTTACTTTGCCCCATCTGACCACCTGATAGACCTACTAAATTAGGTTTAGCAGCTGGACGCGGTTCTCCCCCTTGTCTTTTTGAACGGTCACGACGCAAAGGCACTACATCTTCTTCTATGCTATGTTGTACCAGTGCCGGCTGCTCCCCTTCTTCGTAGTCCTCTTTGACCCCTAGTAGCACTTTCAACTTGTCTACAAAATCACTCATCCTTATCCTCCTTCGCAAACAGGGCCGATCCAATGCGTACTAGCGTGGCTCCCTCTTCGATTGCTACTTCAAAATCATTCGTCATGCCCATGGACAAAGTGTCCCAACAGACACCAAGTTCCTGTTGTAAACTATCATAGATCCGTTTAGTTTCACGAAAAATTGGGCGGGTTTCTTCGGCTTCTACAAAGGGAGCCATGGTCATAATTCCCCGCACCTGAAGATTCGGACAGTCCAGTAATACTCTCTGGGTAAAACTCTTTACTTCACTAGTATCTAAGCCACTCTTACTTGCTTCACCTGCCACATTGACTTGAATTAACACACCTTGGAGCTTCCCCCATTGTTTAGCCCGAGCATTTAATGCCTCGGCCAAACTCCAGCGATCTAGAGAATGAATTAGGTCAAAAGGCTCACAGAAGCGCACCTTATTCGTCTGCAAACTACCGATAAAATGCCATTTCGCATCGGGGAATCGTTCAATACGCTTTGTAGCATCCTGAATCCGGTTTTCCCCAAAGACCCCTAAACCCGCATCGAATAATTCTTGTACTTCCTCATCAGAGGCGTATTTAGTAACCCCTAACAACTGTATAGATGATTCATCCCGCCCACTTCTACGGGCGGCTTGTCTAATTTTATGCTGTACTTGTTCCAAATTATCCCTAATAATCATTATTTCCACCTTATCAATCTTTTTCCTTCTCCAAGGATCCTAGATAAAACTGAGAAGGATCACTAAAGCACCAATAAACCAAGTATAATAAGAAAACCAAATCAGTTTTCCTCTTTTTACTAAATCCAACAATAAATGAATAGCTAAATAACCGGTAATGGCTGAAGCGAATAACCCGGTAATTAACGCTCCACTCCCTATGCTAGTTGTGCCTCCGAAAAGATCGTCTAAAGAAAAGACTAGGGCGCCAAGAATGGCAGGAATGGAAAGTAGAAAGGAGAACCGAGCGGCACTATCCCGATCCAACCCCCTAGCTAAACCAACTGCAATCGTTGTTCCCGAACGGGAAACACCTGGTAAAACCGCTAAAGCCTGACCTAAACCAATTAATAAGGCGTCCACAGAGGAAATCCCGGTTAAATCTTTGCCACCAGTCTCAACACGTTGGCTTAAATATAGAATGGTACCTGTAATCAGGAGTGCAAAGCCTACGAAGAGGCTACTCATAAACAAACTTTCGATCCGCTCTTTAAAGATTAAAGCTAAAATAACCACTGGTAGAGTAGCTAAAATGATTCCCCACAGTAAAGCACACCCAGAATCTGTTTGTACCAAAGTCTTGGCTTGTTTCGGGTGGACCAAAAGCTTAAAAAAAGAGGTAATCAACAGGAGTACTTCTTCCCAAAAGACAACCAAAACCGCTAATAGAGTCCCCACATGAACCACTACTTCAAAAACCAAGGAGGGTTCTTGGACCTTTAAAAGTTGCGTAAATAAAACCAAATGTCCTGAAGAGCTAACAGGCAAAAACTCGGTTAAACCTTGAATAATTCCTAAAAACGCAGCTTCAATAATTGACACCAACTACACTCCCCTTCAATCAACCTTTATTATTCTTGTTTTTCTGGCGTATTCCTGCCCACCACCAGGCTACTTCCGCAAGATAATCTAAAAAGGGCAAGGCAATTAAGGCGGTAATGGCATTAAACAAGGTGTGAGCGTTGGCCACTTGCCGAGCTGTAGAAGTGGCAGTATAACTCACTAGCCTTAAGAACCATGGAAACAAGGGCAAAACCAAGAGCACTCCCCCAAGATTAAACAAAAGATCAGCGTAAGCGGTAGCCTTACTTGCCCGATCTCGTCCCATTCCTGAGATAAGGGTGGTAATTACCGTACCAATATTACTTCCTAGGGCTAAGCCAATTGCAGCAGGCAGAGAAAGTAAATTCAAACTAGTTAGACTCACAACTAATCCGGTCACCGCACTACTAGACTGGACAAGAGCGGTCAGGACCAGGCCAACAAGAATTGCTTGTGTTGGAGTATCTGTGAGGTTAAGCAAAGCTGATTGAACTGGAGGATGCTGTAAGAGAGGACTCAAGCTAGCGGTGGTTACAGTAAGACCGTAAAAAAGGGCCCCTAAACCAAAAGCGGCCAAGCCAATTGAGGGAGTGCCATGGAGACGATAGAGCAAAAATCCCCCGATTAAAAGGGGCCAAGCTAAAAAATTTAAGGGGAGTGACATAATTTGGGCTGTAAGGGTTGTACCAATATTAGCGCCTAAGATCACTCCAAATGCTTGGGCAATAGAAAGCACACCACTATCTACTAAAATCACCATAGTGGATGCGATAGCACTACTACTTTGTACCAGGATAGTGCCAAAGAGACCTGCAAGAACACTCCTCCCCTTCGTGTTAGTCAAGCCGGTTAGTAGAAATCGTAGACGGTGACCCAAAACCCCTTCAAAAGCGCTACTAATTAGTTTCAATCCCAATAAAAAAATCGCCATACCCACAGCAAAGCCGCTCAACAAAAAAGAGATTCTCATATGAAAACCATATGAAAATCTCCTAAGGCTTAGACTATGTCCAGCGGACTATGGATCCTGGCTGACAGTTTTCCACAAGATAGTCTTGAGGGTTGGAGCTAATAATACGTACTACCTTAGCTGCAAAATCCCCTTGGGGTTCCACCTCCATTAATAGCCCACCGATAGTCAATTCAAACGTAGGAGTAGGTTCTTGGTCTATTCCTTCTAAGACATCCTCAAGTGGTACCACAGTATACAACATTATTGCATTCCCCCTACGGGGCCCTCTATGGAACGTTGGGAGACTAGTTGTGACAAACGGCTTAGAGCGGTACCCACGCCCCCAACTTCGTCAATTAAACCTACCCGCACCGCTTCTTCTCCAACCAAGACTGTGCCCACATCCCGCACTAGCTCACCGGTGCGAAACATCATATCTCGTAATACATCCGTGCTAACCCGTGAGTGCTCCACAATAAAGCGAATCACTCGATCCTGCATCTTATCCAAATACTCATAGGTCTGGGGCACCCCAATCACTAGACCACTAAGGCGAATGGGGTGGATGGTCATGGTTGCTGTGGCAGAAATCACAGAATAGTCCGCAGCCACAGCAATGGGAGCCCCAATAGAATGACCTCCACCAAGTACTAAGGATACAGTTGGTGTGGTCATTGTTTTAAGCATCTCCGCGATGGCCAAGCCTGCCTCTATATCCCCTCCTACGGTATTAAGGACAACCAAAAGTCCCTTAATCTTTGGATTTTGCTCAATAGCTACCAATTGGGGAATCACATGTTCATATTTGGTAGTTTTGTTACGAGGGGGCAAGACCATATGCCCCTCAATTTGGCCTATGATGGTTAAACAGTGATACGGTTGTACTTCAGCGCCAGGAGATGTGGGCGGTAACTCCACTTGCCCCAGTTCTTTAATGGTTTGCAGTGTCACTTCTTCCTCCGGAAGACCTGGTTGCTCAGACATGGAAATTCCTCCTTTCCTATCAGTTAGTATGATAAGAAAGGAGGAACTCTAAACATTACTTCGTTAAATTTCCATAATAATGGGGAGAATCATTGGCCTTCTTTTCGTTTTCTCCCAGACATAGCGATTCAAAGAATCCCGGACTGCACTTTTTAAGGCACCCCATTCAGTCTGATTCTGAGCTACACAGGCATCCAATGCTTCTTTCGCTTTGAGACGTGCCCCTTCCATAAGTTCTTCTGATTCACGAACATAGACAAAGCCCCGGGAGACAATGTCTGGGCCAGACACAACTTTACCTGACTGTTTGTTGACCGTAACTACCACAATTAGAATTCCGTCAGTGGATAGTTGCCGGCGATCTCTCAAGACGATATTACCCACATCACCTACACCGAGACCGTCTACAAAGACTTGGCCCGCCACTACCCGATCCTTAATCTGCACCCCTTCAGATGAAAATTCAACGGGTAACCCAATTTCACTAATAATAATGTTTTCCTTGGGAATACCTGTTGCTTCTGCTAATTCTGCGTGTTTCAAAAGCATGCGATGTTCCCCATGAATGGGTATAAAATAGCGGGGCTTACACAGATTCAGCAAAAGCTTAAGTTCTTCTTGCTGGGCGTGTCCAGAAGTGTGCACACCTAGATGAGGTTCGTAAATCACATTAGCGCCCTCTTTGAAGAGTTGATTAATAATGCGACCTACAGATTTTTCATTACCGGGAATTGGCGAAGCAGAAATAATTACAGTATCACCAGGAGCAATGGAAATACGATTATGCTCTGCCATGGCCATCCGACTTAAAGCAGACATGGGCTCCCCTTGGCTGCCAGTTGTAATCACTACCGATTTCTCTCGGGGCAATCGATCTAATTGATCAAGCTCTACTAAGGTGTTTTCCGGAATATCTAGATACCCTAGTTCACTTGCTACCTCTACAACCCTAATCATACTTCGGCCGGTTACACTTACATGGCGTCCTTCCCGTACCGCCGCATCAAAAATCTGCTGAATGCGGTGGACGTTAGAAGCAAAAGTGGCCACAAATATGCGCCCTTCCGCTCTTGAGAAAAGCTGCTCGAAGGTTTCCCCAACCTTTTTTTCCGATGCAGTATAACCAGGACGCTCCGCATTAGTAGAATCGGATAATAAACATAAGACCCCTTGTTTACCCAAATGGGCAAATTTATAGTAATCCGCCACATTCCCATCATAGGGTGTTTGATCGAATTTAAAGTCACTACAATGGACAATAGCACCCAAGGGAGTATGGAAAGCCAAGGCTACAACACCGGCAATACTATGATTAACGTGAATAAACTCCACATCGAAATTACCCACTTGTATTCTTTGACCTGCACTAATCTCCCGCAGATCCGTGCTTCTTTCTAATCCATGTTCGATAAGTTTAACCCGAAGTAAACCTAAGGTTAGTCGTGTTCCGTAGACGGGCACATTTAACTGGCGTAAAACATAAGGTACGCCTCCAATATGGTCTTCGTGCCCATGGGTTAGAAAAATCCCCTTTACACGGCTGGCGTTTTCCACCAGGTACGTGATATCAGGAATGACCAGATCCACACCGGGCATATCCTCTTCAGGGAACATCACTCCAGCATCGACAATGGCAAGATCCCCGCCGATCTCAACCACCATCATGTTCTTACCGATCTCGCCCAGTCCACCCAAGGGAACTAAACGTATATTATTTTTTTTGGTCATGCAGTTCTATACACCTCCATAATCTATGACTGTGATCAAGCTTTCAATAATCTAACCACCGCCGGCCAATTAGGTGGTTGAATCGCGCCAAACCGAACAAGTCATACATTCTTATATTATACACAGCTTGGGAGAAATAATCAAATCAGATTAGAAATCTGTCCGCTTTTCTCCTTATGCACCTGGCCTCTCACGTAGAAAAAGATACCTACCTGACCAAGGCCCGTAATTATCCAAGTTACAGGGTAACAGGCAAAAAGCACCATCAGAGTAGGACGCCAGGCGAAAATAGTCACTAACCATACAATTCTCATGAGGCAAACCCCAACCAAAGTACAAAGCATCGGTAGGATGGAGTATCCCATCCCTCTGCTAAGACCTGGAAATACAGTCATGGTTCCAAAAGCAAAGTAGGCCCCCATTAGCAGTCTCATCCGTAGCATACCCAATTCCACTACCTCAGGGTTTTTAGAATAAAGTCCAAGCAAGGTGGGGCCAAAAATCATGATGACGCCACCCAGAATGATCCAGGTGGCAAAAATCAGGCTTGTACACACCTTGGCAATAGAATCTATCCGATCATATTTGCCCGCTCCCGTATTTTGCCCAGTCACGATCACTGTTGCGTTATAATAGGCGTTCATGGTGGTATCCAAAAAGCCTTCCACATTGTCCGCAGCCGAACTAGCAGCTACCACAACAGAACCAAAAGAATTCACCGCAGATTGGATGAGCACATTAGAGATGGAAAAGAGAAACGCTTGCAGACCAGCAGGTAAGCCAATTTTCACTATATCCCTTAACTTGCCCCTGTCCACCTGTAAGCGATTAAATCTGAAACGAATAGCACTGTTACTTCTCATTAAACTCCAGAGAATAAAAGCGGAAGCTAGATATTGGGAAATAACAGTGGCCCAGGCAACACCATCCACACTCATCCCTAGGGAGATTACAAAAAACATGTTGTAGACCATGGATGCTGGTAAGCCTAAGAAATATATTTTCATGTACAAAATGGAGAGATGAATAATGTCCTGTGGAGTCCCCATTAGATTTAGCAAGGGTTCACAAGTAGCCAAACCAAGGATCATGATGGCAATCCCGCCGATGATGCTAATGGCAATAGAGGTATGTACAGTGCTACGCACCGCTTCCACTTTACCCGCACCATAATCCTGTGCTAAAACCACGCTTGTCCCTATGGACAAGCCCATGAATACGTTAACTAAAAGGTTGATCAGATACCCTGTGGCCCCAACAGCTGCCAAAGCTTCGCTACTAGAAAATCGCCCCACTACCATCATATCCGCTGCGTTAAACATTAGTTGCAAGATATTCATAGCCATAATGGGTAGAGCAAAAATTAATATTGTGCTAAAGAGTGGTCCATTACATAGATCTAAATCCCGGCTTTTCACCAACACTAATGTTCGCTTCTTTCTTAAATAGTCTGACGCGTAAAACCCCCACTTGGTAGTACCAAGTAGAGGCCTTCACCCAAATCTAAGAACGTAAACCCATTTTAAACAGCACTTCTTTGATCGCTTGACCTTCCCCTTCAGTTAGATCAACTAAAGGTAGGCGCACCGGACCAGTTTCGATCCCCACATATTCAAGGGCCCGTTTTACAGGAACCGGATTTGTGGTTAGAAACATCGCCTTGAACAGAGGCATCAATTGTAGATGAATTTCTAAGGCTTCGCTTGTTTTACCTGCACAAAAGGCTTGAATCATAGCCTTAATCTCCCGCCCTACCAAATGGGAAACAACACTCACTACACCTGCCCCTCCTACGGACAATATGGGTAAAGTTAGGGCGTCATCACCGGAATAGATTAAAAAGTCTTCGGGCACTAGAGTTCTTAACACACTAACTTGTTCTAGATTGCCACTAGCTTCTTTAATGGCCACAATATTATCAATTTGAGCTAATTTCGCCACCGTTTCCGGAAGTAAGTTCACACTGGTTCGGCCAGGAACATTATAAAGCATAATAGGTAAAGAGGTGCTGTCTGCTACCGCTTTAAAATGCTCATAAAGCCCCCCTTGGGAAGGTTTGTTATAATAGGGGGTAACAAGCATAATTCCATCTACACCAGCACTTTCGGCGGCCTTAGTGAGAACAATAGTGTCCTCAGTACTATTGGAACCAGTGCCGGCAATAATTTCCACTTGTCCACCGAGGGCATCAGTCACTTCCGCGAACAACTTGGTTTTCTCTTCAAAGCTTAAGGTTGGGCTCTCACCTGTAGTTCCACTTAGAACCACACCATCGGAGCCGTTTTCCCCCAATCTCTGTGCTAATTCTACCGCTGCACGATAATTCACAGAACCATCCTTGTGCATGGGAGTGATCATCGCGGTAATAAGCTGACCTGACTTCATGATTTAACCTCCTAAATTCGATCAAGATTGAACTCTCCATACAATGCCTGTACCGCTTGTGGAATATGTTCTTCTAAAAC
>JAAZLB010000206.1 GCA_012799535.1 Bacillota bacterium
CGGAAGAAGAAAGTAAGGTTATGTTAGAAGAAGCTAGGCAGCGGGCCCAGGAGATTGAGGAGGGGGCCAAGGAATACGCAGACCAGATTTTATCTAATCTCCATGAGGCTTTAAGCAAAACCTTACATGTTGTGGAACGAAGCCAAGAAGAACTGAACAAAGAGGATTAAGAACGAGTACGGAAAGAAATATAAATCACCCGCTTTACAAGCCATACCAAACTGATGAGTACTACGATCATCAAAGTCAGGCTAGTGGCTAGACGAGCGGAGGCTAAAAACCGAGCGGCGAAACTTCCGTTAAGATATTGGGGTTTGCTTAGAGCAGGCACCGCTTTGATTAGGGAGGCAGGAATAAACTGTCCCGGTCCCAAAAGCAAGGCTGTAATTAGGGCTGCCAAAATGCCGTGGATGAATCGTGCCCGTAAATAAGGGGCTAGTCGGATCTTGGTACCTGTTAACATGGCAGCTACCTGACCATGAACAGAAAGACCACTCCAGCCAATTACTAAGCTAGCAATAGTAGCTTTTGCTCCTAAGGGTGCTAGACTTCTACTGGCAGTTTGTGCTCCTAGGGTAGTTTCGAAAAATCCATTTACTACTGCTCCCGCAAGGTTGCCATCAAGACCTACGAAGTTTAGGATTTTGGCTATTACTAGTCTTATTGGAGTCATTATTCCGGTGGCACCAATCACTTGCACCAAGACGGAAAAGATCATGATGCAACCACCAATAAAGAGCATGGCCTGAAAGGTCTCTTGGACTGTATCACCGAAAAGGCGCCCCAGAGAGCGCCCGTCTTCTTTGCGGGCTCGGTCAAGGGCCTGAAGGGCTCGGGCGAAATAATTTCCTGAGCTCTTTTGTTGGGGACTTTCTGGTCCTTTGTGTAAACGCATAAAAAAGCCAACTAATAAGGCGCTTACGTAGTGGGCGATCACTAAGGTGATGCCCAATTCTGGCTGGTCAAACATACCGATTGCCACTGCTCCAATCATGAATAGGGGATCTGCTGTATTGGCAAAGCTAGCTAGGCGTTCTCCTTCAGTAGGGGTAATGAGCTTTTGTCGTTCTAATTCCCCGGTGATCTTTGCTCCTAAGGGATAACCGGCGGCTAAACCCATGGCCACCGCAAAACCTCCTACCCCTGGGATCTTAAAAAGGGGTCGCATAATTGGTTCCAAAAGGGAACCAATTAGATGCACTACTCCTAATCCCATCAACAAATCTGCCATGATAAAAAAGGGCAGTAAGGCTGGTAAGACAATTTCAAACCACAGTTTTAATCCTTCTAAAGAAGCATTAAAAGCCACTTCTGGGTAAATTATGATTATAACGGTAGTGATAAAAACCAAGAGGGCTAAAGCGCGACTTCGGGTCATAAGCCCCACCCTTTCCAGCTATTATGCTAATTCATACTAATTTTAGGTGAAGTTTATGCCTAGAGCTAAAGTGGGGTATAGGTGAGCTCAACTGATCTTGTTTCGATCAAGAGGTAGATAGACATTTTCTCCGTCTGATCCCCTGTCAAGTAAAAGCGATAATGTCCTGAAAAACTTCAAACATTAGCACCGAAACGTCGGTGCTAATATGGTCGGTTTTGAGCGCAAAGATCA
>JAAZLB010000207.1 GCA_012799535.1 Bacillota bacterium
CTCCTTGGGCAGGAATCCACTGGGACGCAAGGAAAGATTAGACAAGCAAGAATTCATGCAAACCAAACGAGAGGATGCATTAAACATGGATAGTCTACTGCTCGAAGATTTTACTAGGTATAAGTTTCTCTCAGGCATAAAACACAGTCCCAACGGTAAATACGCTTGTTTTATCACCCATCAAGCAGATCTGGAGGAAAACGGCTATAAGTCTAATCTCTGGATTCACGATCTTCAAAAGGAACGTCACTTTCAGCTCACTACTTTAAACAAAGAACGCTCCTTCATCTGGCTTAGTAACAGTGAAGATATCTTGTTTTCTGGACTTCGGAATCCAAAGGATCAAGAAAAACAGAAACAGGGTGAAGAACTCACCGTGTTTTATCGAATTAATATCCACGGTGGCGAAGCTTTAGAATTCTTCCGAGTGCCACTCAAGGTCCAAGCTATCCAGGAACTTCGGAATGAGAGGTTCTTGCTCACAGTTACTTATAAGCCTAATAAAGTAGGACAAGACGAAAAAGACTATGAAGTATTGGAAGAAATTCCTTATTGGAGTAATGGACGTGGTTTCACTAGCGGCAATCGTTCACGACTTTATGTCTATGACAAAGGTAACAATAGTTGGGAACCGCTCACCAGTGAAACCTTACAGATTAGCAGTGTGCAACTCAACAAGGAGAAAACTCGAGCCATTATTGTAGGTCAAGAGTATGTTGGGAAGGCAAAGCTAGATAATGCTTTGTACCTTGCAGATTTAGAACAAAAAACTGTCCACAGGATCACACCAGAAGAAGACTTCACCTATTACCACGCCCATATTATTAATGAGCAAAAGGCGATCTGCAAGGGCAACTCCAGGGACCGTTATGGTCTCAACGAAAACGGACGCTTCTATCTAATCGATTTGACAGACGGAACAAAACAACTGCTTACTCCTGATTTTGAAACTAGCACTTGGAATTCAGTAGGCTCCGATTCTCGCTACGGCGGGGGAGAAGATGTACAGCTTGATCAAGATTACCTCTATTTTCTAACCACCGAAGGGGAAAGTTCTTACTTGAATCGCCTTGATTTCCAAGGGAATATGGAAAGGGTCACTTCTGCCCCTGGTTCTGTCGACTCCTACAGTGTGCATAATGGACAAATCTTACTCATTGCCCTTAGAGGTCTAGCCCTCCAAGAACTCTACAGCCTCCACGGTCAGCAAGAACAGAGGTTAAGCGACTTCAATACCTGGGTAACTGAGAGCAAAAAGCTATCCCATCCCCAACCCCTCAGTTTCCAAACGGAACCTGGTGTGACTATTGATGGTTGGGTACTGCAACCAGTTGATTATGAGGAGGGAAAAAAATACCCTGCCATCTTAAACATTCACGGTGGACCGAAAACAGTATATGGCACAGTGTTTTTCCACGAAATGCAGTATTGGGCCAATCAGGGCTACTTTGTGTTTTTCTGCAATCCCCGCGGTAGTGATGGTAAGGGCAACTCCTTTGCAGATATCCGCGGTAAATATGGCACCATCGATTACCATGATCTAATGCGGTTCACTGATCAGGTACTCGCCCACTATCCTGCCATTGATCAAGAACGTCTAGGGGTAACCGGTGGCTCCTATGGCGGATTTATGACTAACTGGATCATTGGACATACTCAGCGTTTTAAGGCTGCAGCTTCCCAACGGAGTATTAGTAACTGGGTCTCTATGGGCTTTACCACCGATATTGGCTATTACTTTGCCACGGATCAAATCGGAGCCACCCCTTGGTCCGATTACGAAAAACTCTGGGAACACTCGCCCTTGAAGTATGCGGACCAAGTACAAACACCAACACTATTCATTCACTCCGAAGAAGATTACCGTTGCTGGTTGCCTGAAGGTTTGCAAATGTTTAGTGCCCTACAGTATCATGGTGTAGAAGCACGCCTTTGTATGTTTAGAGGTGAAAACCACGACTTAAGCCGTAGTGGCAGACCAAAACAACGCATCCGTCGTCTCCAAGAGATCACCGCTTGGTTTGATCGCTTCCTAAAAGAACAAAGCTAGAAAGGTAGATTAATCATGACTAAAATTGTCTATATCCCCCTTGATGAAAGACCGGTAAATTGGGATTTTCCCCAAACCATATTAGCTAACAATTGCGAGTTGGAGTTAGCAGCGCCCCCTCTATCCCTCTTGGGGCAGAAAAAAACTCCAGCACCCATAGGAGAATTGTGGAATTGGATGGAGCAACAACTTGCTGATGCCCAATATTTAGTAGCATCCTTGGACCAGCTCCTCTACGGGGGAATTGTGCCTTCTCGTCTCCACCACTACAATCAGGAACAATGCCAAGTACTCCTAAAACGTCTAGAAGAACTCAAACAGAAATATCCCCAACTAAATATTTTTGCCTTCAATTTAATTATGCGAGTTCCAGCCTATAATTCTAGTGATGAGGAACCAGATTATTACGATCACTATGGAGAGAAAATCTACCGCTGGGGCTGGTTGACGGACCTTTTAGGACGTGGTCAGGGAGGTTCCCAAGACGAGGCGGAATTTGCCCAGATCATAGATTTTATTCCAGACGAAGTCAGAAAAGACTATCTCAACCGCCGTACCCTTAACCACTTTGTAAATAGGGAAGCCATCAACCTAGTGGAGAAGGGGATTATAGACTTCCTCGTTATTCCCCTGGACGATTGTGCTGAATACGGTTTTTCCGCAGCAGAACAAATAAATCTTCTCAAACTAGTGGAAGAAAAAAATCTCCACGAACGGGTACACATCTATCCTGGAGCAGATGAAGTTGGTTGTACCTTAGTTACCCGTATCTACAATCAAGTGATGAATCGAAAGCCACGTGTGTTCGTGCGCTATTCTTCCACCATAGGTCCCCAGATCATCCCCCGCTACGAAGATCGGCCCTTGGGGGAAAGCATTAAAAGCCAAATCACAGTTTGTGGTGGAATTGTGGTGGATAATTCCCTGGAGGCGGATCTTGTCTTGATGGTAAACTCCCCCACTCTCAATGGTCGCAAAATGCAAGAAGCATCTGAAGCTGTAATGCATAAGGATACTTCTTATTATTCATTCCGCAATTTACGTGAATTTGCCGTTAGCATGGACTATTACTTAAAAACTGGCAGGCAAGTGGCCCTCGCGGATGTAGCCTTTGGAAATGGAGCAGACCATGAGCTTATGCAAATCCTAGCAAAGCAGGGCACCCTCGGGGAATTAGTCTCTTTTGCTGCTTGGAATACCCCAGGCAACACCATTGGTACAGTTCTAGCCCACGCCTTAATTCGGCTAGGAAGTACAGATAAACCGGTGAACGGACCAGACAAGTTCATCCTAGATCGTTTCGTAGAAGATTGGGGCTACCAGGTACTGGTCCGTAGCTATCTGAAAGGGCACGCCCAAGAACTAGGAATTACCTACTTCGATCTCAAAGATCAAAGGGCCAATATCAGTAACCTCACCTTAACCAAACTGCAAGAATTTACCAAAACCTACCTAGGAGAACTTACCAGCTCTTATCAGTTAGAAGCAGTTGACTTTCCTTGGCATCGCCTCTTTGAAATTAAATTAATTTCCAGCATAAGCGTATAATAAATTTATTTTATAGGAGGAGAAGTTAGGTTATAGTTAGAAGTATTCATTAAGTACAAACTAAGGGAGGAAATGCATTTGAAACGTTATTCACGGTCCATGAGTTTGATTCTTATCTTGTTGTTGCTTGGAATCTTTAGTTCTGTGGGCTTGACCAAGGAAATCACCATTACCTGGTGGACAAATCCTTGGAGAATCGCCCCTCCAGGCTTTCCAGAGGATCAAGCGCCTACCGCAGAAGACTTTCCCGCATGGGCTAGCCAAGAATTCATGAGGCTCCATCCCAATGTGAAGGTTGTTTACGAAGTAGTACCTAATGCCGGTTATAGCCAAAAGATTACCGCATCAATTTTAGCTGGCACTACTCCAGATTTACTTAAAGATTACACTTACAAACGTCAATGGGCAGCCCAAGGTCTCTTAGAACCTATTGACCCCTATCTCACTCCTGAAGAAATGGCCGATTGGTACGATTACACCCTCGCAAAGGGCTTAGTTGATGGCAAACATTACATTTTCCCCTGGAACAACTCCAGTAATGGTATGGGTGTAACCATGCTATTGAACCCAGAAATCTTTGCCGCTCGTAATGTAGAATTACCCGCCTTACCTAGCCGGGCCTGGTCCATTGATGAGTTTTTTGAAATAGCCCAAAAGCTTTCTTATGACTCCGATGGGGATGGTGTGAACGATCATTACGCCTTTGCTGTAGGTGCCAAAGACATTGAGAACTCCCTTGCCTGGTTATATCTCTTTGGCGGTAGAATGTTCAACGAAGACGAAACTGAAGTGATCTTAAATAGTCCTGAATCTGCTGCTGCACTTCAATTCTTGGTAGATGCTATGTATGTCCATGAAATTGCTCCAAAAGGTGCAGAAGGCATGGGCGTTTACGACATTATCGGCCTCTTCCATCAAGGCAGAACCGCCATTGGTTATGGTGGACCATACGAAATTGGACGGATTGACCGTTACTACAAGGAAGGAAACTTAGACCGGATCTTCCCAGTTAATATCGCCCCCTTCCCCTATCGACCTGGTTATGATCCAATCGCCCTTGGGGGCAGTGGTGGTTATGTAGTATTTAAACAAAAGGATGCGGAAAAGCGGGCCATGGTTATGGAATTTGCGAAGTTCTTAACCAACCACGAAAATACTGCAGCCCTGAAATCACTATTATATGTGACTGCACGCAAATCAGTAAACGAACATCTCTATGATGATAGTCCCTTTGCAGAAGACATCTCTGTCTATACCCAAGCTATGGAGCATTCCCTGCCCTTCTTAGGTAGCCCTGAAATTGAATTTGGGCCCGCCCGGGATCATCTCCAAGCCATGTTCGAAGCTGTGTTTGCTCGCACCAAAACACCAGAGCAAGCGTTAGAAGATTTCGCCAAAGAAGCGAACCGTATTCTTTTTAATAAACGATAGTAGATTTTCTTTTTAACTAGCCGGTCCCGCCAGAACAGGCACGCCTTGGCGCCCCCTGCTCTAGCGGGACCTTAAATAAATAGGGAGGAGGAGACTGAGATGAAATTACAGGGACTTGCTAAAGAAGTGGTAAAACAACGCTGGGGCTATTATTTCATCCTTCCTAGTTTTGTGTTGTATGCGATCTTCTTTTTGTTTCCCGTACTTTGGTCCATGGTCCTGTCATTCTTAGATTACGGCTGGTGGGGCACAACCTTTGTGGGCTTGGACAATTATCGCTCTGTCTTCAGTGATCGGATTTTTTGGATTGGCTTACGCAACACTGTCTATTATACCTTAGGGGTAGTACCACTTTGGCTGGCAAAGGCAGTAATCATTGCCGCTTTGATTTTCCCCTTTCGCAAAGGAATCCAAACTTTTTTTAAAGCGGCCTTTTATCTACCTCATGTCACTTCATCAGTGATCATTTCCATGATTTGGTTATGGATTTATAATCCACCCTTCGGACTGTTAAACTACCTAATGAAATCCATAGGTTTTGAACCGGTGACCTGGTTAGGAAACACCAAAACAGCCATGCCTGCAATGATCTTCATGACGGTGGTCATGGGTGGTGGTTCCTCCATTGTGTTAATTTCCGCTGCCATGAACGGAATCCCGCCTTATCTGTATGAAGCTGCTGAGATTGATGGGGCAACTTCTATGCGCATGTTTTGGAAGATTACTATTCCACTATTGCGTCCCACTCTACTTTACTTAACAGTGATGGGCACCATTAACTCCTTCCAGGTCTTTACCAACATTTATCTTATGACCCAAGGTGGGCCACAATTTGCCACTACCACCATAGTCTACCAAATCTACGAACTTGCCTTTAGTCGTTTCCAGTTCGGAAAGGCTTCCGCCATGGCTATGGTACTTTTTGCTATTACCTTTGTCTTTGCCATTATTCAGTTTAAATGGCTCGGACAAGAAGTCGAATATTAAAAGGGGGGATTTGATGTTAGTCGATGGAAAACGCACCGAGTTTAAGCACATTATCTCTTTGATTCTTTTGGTAGTGTTGGCCGCCGCGGCAGTTATTCCCCTGTATTGGATGGTTGTGACCGCCTTTCAACAGCCAACCCTAACGGTAACCTTTCCACCAGAATGGTTTCCAAGCAACCCCACACTGTTTAACTTTCAAAGGTTCCTCCAAAGACCCTATGTTTGGCGCTGGACCTTAAATAGTGTAATCGTAGCCGCCACAGTTACTGTAGCTCAACTTTTAGTCTGTGTGATGGCGGGATATTCTTTCGCGAAAAAAGAATTCCCTGGACGAGATCTCTTCTTTTGGATGTATGTAGGCTCCATGATGGTACCGAGTCAAGTAACCTTAGTACCTTTATATATCACCATGAGTAAGTTAGGTTTCATCAATACCTACTATGGTCTAATTCTACCTGCGGTAGCTGGACCCTTTGGGGTGTTCTTGATGAAGCAGTTCATGTCTTCTCTACCGACAGAACTAATTGAAGCAGCTAAGATTGATGGTTGTAGTGAATGGAATACCTTTACAAAAATCATCCTCCCCTTAAGTAAACCAGGTTTAGCAGTATTAGGGATCTTTACCTTTGTGGGTCAATGGAACGAGTTTATTTGGCCCCTAATTATTACCAATTCCGCTGCCATGCGTACCTTACCAATTGGATTAACCTTGCTTCAAGAAGAGGTGCCTATGCAGTATGGACTTTTGATGGCCGGCGCCACATTCGCAGCAGTGCCTATGCTTATTATCTTCTTTAGCTTCCAACGTTACTTCTTAAAAGGTGTAACGGTAGGAGCTTTGAAGGGCTAGTAGAAAGAGAGGATATTAGTGTGCTCATAACCTTTGATCTTGACGGAGTTCTGATGCTTAACCCCTTCGGTTCTGGAGTATTCCCCTATGTACGAAAGGTGATCTCCGAGCAATCGGGGGCGGATCCCCAAGATGTTCGTAAAGCCATTACTGCAGAGGCTGTCAAACGCCAGA
>JAAZLB010000208.1 GCA_012799535.1 Bacillota bacterium
ATACCCTGTTCCACCTGTAACCAAAATCACCATGTGGGTCACCTCATTTGCTCCAATATTTTAGCAATTTCCTTTGCCCGGAGAACCTTACCGAAAGAAACAACCTCTTCGTTGATGACTAACGCCGGAGTTGACATTACCCCATAGCTCATGATTTCTGCTAGATCTGTGACCTTGTTCACCTTTGCTTGTAATCCTAACTCTTTAAGAGCCTGATCGGTATTATTAGCAAGAGTAACACAGTTTCTGCAACCAGAACCAAGGATTTTAATGTTAAGTTCTTCACAACACCCGTCTCCGCATTCACAATCTCTCTTCATAATCCCACTCCTTTATTATTACTTCTTTAGAATAACAAATGACCAAAGGCGTTAAACGCGTAGCCAATAACTACGATACCAGCTGTTACAATCCCTAAGAAGGTAAACAGAAGACGGGGTTTGACCACCTTATTCAGCATAATTAGGGATGGCAAAGATAAGGCCGTTACCCCCATCATAAATGACAACGCTGTACCCACACCCACCCCTTTACCTACTAGAGCCTCAGCAATTGGTAAGGTGCCAAAAATATCTGCATACATAGGAATTCCCACGAAGGACGCTAATAAAACAGAATACCACTTGTCTTGACCGAGCAGGGCGGAAATCAGCGCCTCTGGAATGTAATTGTGAATAGCCGCCCCAATTCCTACACCGAGCAAAACATAGAGCCAGACCTTTTTAATAATATCTAAAACCTGGTCTTTAGCGAAATCCATACGTTCTTTAGTTGTCAGTTCCTCTTGGGGCATCTCCATTAGCTTATTACTAAAAACAAAGGACTCCACATACTTCTCTAATTTCAGTCTGCTAATGATGGTTCCTCCTACAACAGCCAAAACCAACCCCACAACCACATAAGCAATTGCTAGTTTCCAATTAAAAATGCTTGCTAGTAGAATTATGGAGGCCAAATCTACCAGCGGTGAAGAAATCAAGAACGAAAAGGTCACCCCAATGGGTAGTCCCGCATTAGTAAATCCAATGAATAAAGGAATAGAAGAACATGAGCAAAACGGAGTTACGGTGCCTAAAAGAGCAGCCAAAGTATTGGCTGTAACTCCCTGATATTTCCCGAGAATTTTACGGGTCCGTTCCGGTGGAAAGAAACTTTGGATATAGGAGATACCAAAGATCAAGACGGATAACAGGATGAAAATCTTGATGACATCATAAATGAAAAAATGGATACTACCGCCTAATCTACTATCCATAGATAGTCCTAGACCCTTTTCTACCACTAATTCTACCAAATTCCATAACCATTCCATTTTCAACAATTGACTGTTCAACCATTGAAATACAACCACACCATCATCCCCTTAACATTTCTCGCATCCGCTACGCTCTACGGTACTATCAGCATCGAATCCATCAAAGAACTTCCTCAGAAGCAGCAAACTCTCTTCATTGATGGAATACTTCATCCAAACCCCATCTCGTCTGCTGTGTACTAGGCCGCTTTCACTCAAAATCTTCATATGATAGGACAGGGTCGGTTGGGTAATCGTAAACTCATCTAAAATGTCACAGGCGCACAGTTCTCCTTCGTTTAGCATATCAAATATTCTCAGGCGAGTCTCATCAGCTAATGCCTTCAGCAACACCACATATTTTGCGAAATCTGTCTTCATGCATATCACCCCTTAGCCCAACTACAGAGATATAGAGATTTGTCTATGTTTAATATATGCCGGCACATAGATATTTGTCAATATAAAAAAAGCCCCGTTGGGCGGGATTTTTGCAGGCTGGGTCTTACACCGAGAAACACTAAAAGAGGTGCTGTCGCACCTGGTACAACACACCTCTCACAAAGTACATATATAACGAAGAAAAACATAGCTGACTAAAGAAACTTGCTCTCCATCAGGGTGATGAATTGCTCTGCCAGCTCTGGATCAAATTGGGAGTTGCTACACGCTTTAATCTCTGCAAGAGCCTCCTGTGGCGTAACACGAGTACGGTACGGCCGGTCTGTGGTCATGGCATCATAGGCATCCACCAAACTAATGA
>JAAZLB010000209.1 GCA_012799535.1 Bacillota bacterium
AATCCCACTGCCGGTGGAGCTGCTCCAGGGGTAGGCTTAGGGCCAAACCATATTGATCAGGTGATTGGAGTGGTGAAGGCATACACAACTCGGGTTGGTGAAGGTCCTTTCCCCGCAGAATTAAAGGATTCCACAGGCGACTTAATCCGAGAACGGGGTCGCGAATACGGTACTACCACTGGGCGTCCCCGCCGTTGTGGTTGGTTTGATGCGGTCATGTTGCGCTATGCGGTCCGGGTGAATGGCCTGACTGGTTTAGCCATTACCCTTTTGGACGTTTTAGATGCCTTGGAGAATATTCAGGTGTGCGTGGCCTACGAGTATAGAGGGGAACGTTTGGACCATTTCCCCACTGATTTGGAGGTTCTCAAAGAATGCAAACCCATTTATAAGAGCCTCCCAGGCTGGCAAGAAGATATTACTTCGGTGCACGATTTTACCAATTTGCCCCAGGGTGCTAAGGATTATTTAGCCTTCTTGGAAGAACAGGTGGGATGCCCCATTAAAATCGTTTCTGTGGGGCCGCGGAGAGATCAAACAATGCTTTTGGATCCTATTTTTTAGAAAAAAGAGGGCTTGAACCCTTGACAAGGGATCTATTCTAGTCTATTATATCATTTGTGATAGGGGAGCCATTAGCTCAGTCGGTAGAGCACCGGACTTTTAATCCGGGTGTCCCGCGTTCGAGTCGCGGATGGCTCACCATGTTGCCCCCATCGTCTAGGGGCCTAGGACATCGCCCTCTCACGGCGAAGACACCGGTTCAAATCCGGTTGGGGGTACCAACTAGGTACAGGGAGACTTCAGTCAACTCGGCTGAAGTCTTTTTTGTATAAGAAAGCTGTCTTTCACTCATATTATTCACGAGGAGGGAAGACAGTTGAATAGGACAGTAGGTATAGTGATTGTAGTTTTAGTCGTGTTAGGATTGGCCATCTACATCAATGCCCAACGTCGCGAACCAAATGAGTGGCAAGACGGCACTTATACTGGCAGATCTGCCCCAGACACTCGGGGCTATTATGGGGAGATTGAGCTAGTGATTGCTGACGGAAAGATTACTAAGGCAAAATATTGGGAGCTTGATCGAGAAGGTAAACCTAAGGATGAAAGCTATCCCTATCCACAAGCATTAGAAGCATTTCCAAAGTATGATCAGGGATTGCTTAAGAGCCAAGACCCTGATAAGGTGGATGTAGTAACAGGTTCCACAGAAAGCCATGTGCGGTTTAAGGAAGCAGCAAAAGACGCTCTAGATAAGGCTGCTAGAGGAGAAAGTGGCCGCGCCCCGGCCCCGCCTGCGCCTGCGCCTGCACCCTCACCAGCTCCTCCACGGCCAGAGACAACCATGCAGTGGCGGGATGGTACGTACGGGGCCAAGACTGAGACAGATCAATATGGTTACTATGGGGAGATCGAGTTGATGATTACCAATGGTAAGATCACTAAAGTAACTTATGATGAAAAAGATTCGGAGGGAAAGCCTAAGGGTCCGGATTATCCCTACCCACAGGGACCAGAGTCGGAAACAAAATACGAAGAACGACTGTTACAGACCCAAGATCCTGAAAAGGTAGAAGTAATTACTGGTGCCACCCAGACTTGGGAAAAGTTTAAACAAACGGCCAAGGAAGCGTTGAAAAAAGCCGAATAAAGCTGGATAAGGAAAAGGTGCTAGAACGTCGAATGAATCGATGAGCTAGCACCTTGATTTTTCACCTGGAGCTGACGGAGGGACTCGAACCCTCGGCCTGTTGATTACGAATCAACTGCTCTACCAGCTGAGCCACGTCAGCAAAAAAATGGAGCGGATGACGAGATTCGAACTCGCAACCCTCGGCTTGGGAAGCCGATGCTCTACCATTGAGCCACATCCGCTTACAACTCATATTATAGGGAAAACCCAGGGGAAAATCAAGGGGTATTATGCAGGAACATCTTCCTAGACAGAGAAGTATAACCTCTGCGAAAGGTGTGAGGATCCTGCGAAAAACTAAGCTGATTTTGATAATTTGTTTGATTTTGATGGTAACTTCGGGAGCAGGGGCGAAAGATTATATTGAAGTCTGGCCTGAAGGCTGGTCTGAAGTTTCCCCTTTATTTGCGACTAGTGTTTTCGCAGATCGTTTTTTTGTTGCCCACGATGGGGCTGGAACCAGTTTTTTAAGTGTGGATGGAGTTTATTTTAAAGAATTAGATTTGACTTATCGTTTAGTCAAGGATAACGCGGTAATAGAAGAGATCGTTTTAAGTGAAAAGGGGGAGTTAGACAATCCCTTTTTAGGCTTGGACCAACACGGCAATCGCTATGTTGTCTGGTTAGAAAGAACCCCTGAGAATAATACTTTGCATTATGCCACATTTAGTGCACCTTATAATGGGCATGAGGCTTCAGTATTTAGGGTGACCCGCAACACCATTCAGGATTTATCTGCTTTCCAAAAGGACGAGACTACTTATGTGGTGTGGTCCGAACGGGATCG
>JAAZLB010000210.1 GCA_012799535.1 Bacillota bacterium
ATCATTTCCATGGCCTTAGTAATCTGCTGGGTGCTAGTGACGCTAGCAATTCTCCGTTTGATGTCCCGGCTTGATTGTGCCATCCCTACCCCCCCTAACTAACAAAATCTTTCTTGAACTCAACAATAATTTTCTTTAATTGGGTTTCAGTCTCAGCAGTAAGTTCCTTCTTTTCCCGTAAGGCTTCTAGAAGATCAGCATGTTGCTTGCGAACAAAGTCTAAAAACTCCCGTTCAAAGCGGACCACATCACCCACTTGAATACTATCTAAATAACCATGGGTAGCCAGATATAAAGATACTGCCTGTTCTTCAACGGGCATGGGTTTATATTGATCTTGCTTTAAGATCTCATACATACGCTCTCCCCGAGCCAAGCGGGCTTGGGTGGTGCGATCAAGGTCAGAACCAAATTGGGCAAAGGCAACCAACTCCCGATATTGGGACAAATCTAAGCGTAGCGAACCAGCCACTTGCCGCATCATTCGCACTTGGGCTGAGCCTCCTACCCGAGAGACGGAACGGCCCACACTAATTGCTGGGCGAATACCGGAGTAGAAAAGATCCGATTCTAAGAAAATCTGACCGTCCGTAATAGAAATTACGTTAGTAGGAATGTAGGCGGAAATATCACCTGCTTGAGTTTCAATAATGGGTAAAGCGGTAATAGAACCTCCACCGAGCTCATCGTTAAGTTTAGCAGCCCGTTCTAATAATCTAGAGTGAATATAAAAGACATCACCTGGGAAAGCCTCTCTACCAGGGGGTCTTCTTAAGAGTAAGGACATTTCCCGGTAAGCGGTCGCGTGTTTAGATAGATCATCATAAACAATTAAGACATCCCGCCCCCCGTACATAAATTCCTCCGCCATAGCCACACCGGCATAAGGTGCAATAAACAGAAGTGGCGAAGGATCACTGGCAGTAGCAGAAACCACAATGGTATAGTCCATAGCTCCGTGTTTTTCGAGGGTATCAACTACACCTGCCACAGTAGAAGCCTTTTGACCAATGGCTACGTAAATACAAATTACATCTTGATCCTTTTGGTTCAAAATAGTATCTACTGCGATAGCGGTTTTTCCAGTTTGCCGGTCTCCAATAATTAGCTCACGTTGACCACGGCCAATGGGGACCAAAGAGTCAATGGCCTTTAAGCCGGTTTGTAAAGGCTCGTGAACACTTACCCGATCTACTACACCAGGAGCTTGAGCTTCTATTGGTCTACTCTTAGTGGAACTAATCGGTCCCTTGCCATCAATAGGTTGACCGAGGGGATTAACTAATCGACCAATTAGGGATTCTCCCACCGGTACCTGTACTACTCGACCGGTCCGCTTAACTGGATCCCCTTCTTTGATGTGTTCATAGGGTCCGAGAATCACTACCCCTATATTATCTTGTTCTAAGTTTAAGGCCATCCCAAACACCCCACCAGGAAACTCCAAAAGTTCACCAGCGAGGGCTTGTTCTAAGCCATAGACCCGAGCAATTCCGTCACCAACCATTAAGACGGAGCCCAAATCCTCCACTTGTAATTCTGATTCGAATTCTTCAATTTGGCGTCGTAGAACGGCTACGATTTCATCTGGTCTTATAGACATAGCTATTCCCCCGTTACTTATATTTCTGTTGTAATATTTCCCGAATTCTTTGGGCAGCCCGTCCATCACCGTAGGGATTGGGTGCCTGGGACATTTTTTGGTAAAGCTTGGGATCTTCTAAGAGTTTACTAACTTGAGTCACAATCTCCTTCTTGTCATGGCCCACTAATTTTAAAGTGCCCGCTTCTACCCCTTCTGGACGCTCTGTTACTTCCCGTAAAACCAAAACCGGTTTATGTAAAGCGGGAGCTTCTTCTTGTAGGCCACCAGAATCGGTTAAAAGTAAAGTAGAGCGGGCTAGAAGGTTGGCGAATTCCCTGTAGTCGGGGGCTTCAACTAGTTTAACCTGGGGATCTTGACCCAATAACTCCTTCATAACCTCTTGTAAGGTAGGATTGCGATGCATGGAAACTACAATTTCACACTCATACCTAGCACTAATCTCTAATAAGGC
>JAAZLB010000211.1 GCA_012799535.1 Bacillota bacterium
ATGGCCGGCGATATTGTGCAGGTGGGCGAAGCCTTAGTGGCGGAATTAGCAAGTCTAGGGATAACTGCCCTCCATGATCAATCGATTCATGATCAACCTCGTTACAGTGATGCCTTTATTAATTCAGAGAAAAAGGTAAATGAGCTGTTAACAACTAACCCCCAGATTCAGATGCTCTTGGATATTCATCGGGATGGTTTGCAGGATAAACCGGACGACTATACTAAAACCCGGGCGAATGGTGTAGAGGTGGCTAAAATTCTCTTCGTAGTGGGGGATAAGGAAAACGATCTGTTGGAGCAAAATATACGCTTCGCCCAGCAAATTAGTGATGCTTTGGAGAAAAAGTATCCTGGGGTAACTAGGGGTGTACGGGTGTTTAAATCTGATTATAGTGGTGAATTACATCCCAATAGTATTATGGTATTAATTGGAGATTGGCGTGGAAATTCTTTGGCGGAATCTCAAGAAGCCGCCCGCTTATTGGCGAGGGTTTTAGCACCGATGATAAAGTAGTCTGTGGTGGGAGTGACATTGATGAGCCAACATATACATCTGATTGGGATCGGTGGGACCGGTATGGGGCCTTTGGCCAAGATCTTCTTAGAAATGGGGCACACCGTTAGTGGATCCGATCTTCAATCATCTGATACTACTGACTTTCTGGTCAACTTAGGGGCCAAAGTGTACTACGGACATGCTCCTGAGCATGTTAATGGTGCCACTAGTGTAGTATATTCGAGTGCTATACCGAGCCACAATGCAGAGATGGTCGCCGCACGTCAAAAAGGCATTTCTATTTTGCATCGGTCTGAGGTTTTAGCGGATCTTCTGAATACAAAAAGGGGAATTGCTGTAGGGGGGGCCCACGGCAAAACCACGATTACTTCAATGCTTTCTTTATGTCTAGAGGATGCTGGTCTTGATCCTACTGTACTCATTGGTGCCCATTTCACTCCCTTCGGTCCTGGTGCCAAGTATGGAAAGGGCGAGTTTGTAGTAGCAGAAGCGGATGAAAGTGATGGAAGTTTTCTCCGTTATCGTCCTGAAGTAGCGATTGTGACCAGTATTGAACCAGACCACTTGGAAAATTATAATGGGACTTTTGATGCCTTAATTGCTAGTTATCGGGAGTTTCTTGCTAATTGTCAAGACCAAGGTTTGCGTTTGATCGGGATTGATGATCCGGTAGCTTCATCTGTGAGCGAAGAGTTTGACTGTGTTACTTATGGTTTTTCTCCTCACGCGCAGTGGCGGGCTGAGGTGGAACTCTTAGCCGAGAATACTTCACGCTTTAAGGTATATCAGTTCAACGAGTATTTTGGCGACTTTGAGTTGAATGTACCTGGCCGCCATAATATATCTAACGCTTTGGCTTGCATCGCCATCGCCAATTATGTTGGTCTTGCTCCAGGGGAAATTGGTAGGGCCCTTCAGCGGTTTACTGGTGCTCAAAGGCGTTTTCAAATTGTGGGGCAGGTTAACGGTGCCATAATTGTGGATGACTATGCCCATCATCCTACAGAAATCATAGCCACGATTAAAGCGGCCAAGGAAGGGTGGGACCGGCGGGTGATTGCGGTTTTCCAGCCTCATCGCTATTCTAGAACCAAGCTTTTGTTTCAGGAATTCGCGGAAGCATTCCGAGAAGCGGATGTGGTTATTCTGACTGATATTTATGCTCCACCTCCAGAACAGCCTATTCCTCAAATTAGCTCAGAAAGATTAGCTCGGCGCATTTTAGAAAACGGGGGACCACAAGAGGTTCACCTTGTTTCCAACCAGGATGAGGTAGTACCGTTTTTAAAAGAGGCTCTCGGACCAGAAGATTTGGTGTTGGTCATGGGGGCAGGGCCTATCTGGAAAGTAAGCCGAGATCTACTCTAGTTCTTCCCGATTGCTAATGGGATCGTAATAAAGGTTTTGGATCCTTTCTTTGCCACCTGGTTCCACCACTACTAGGCGATAATAAAAGATTGGTACATACAGAATGGCGCCTCTGATGGCGTCCATTTGTATTTTAGGGGTAAGACGATGCTCTAACTCTTTTAATTTAGCCTCGTATTGAGATAATGTAGTAGTGCCTTCAAAGAATTCAGCTAGGCGTTTCTTTTCAGAAGCAAGCTTGTGGTTAGCCTGCTTAATCCAGTCTTGGTCTCCCCGGTTTAATTCGGAGCAAATAGACGCGGTGGCGTTGGCATACGCTTGCTTAAAACTGCATTTTCGCTTAAGAACTGATTCCTTGGGCACTGTGGTGCCCCCTTGTATTAGGTGGGGAGGGAGGGTGAAGTTTAAGACTTCACCTGTGGAGAGATTAATGGTGGTGTGATGGATACTCTCCACCTTGTCTAAGCCTAGTTGCGTGACGTTAATATCCAGGAGGAGGTATTGACCATAGTGGAGAGCGCTATTGAGTACATATGCCCGTCTATCAAATCCGATGTTTTGCAAAACTTTTTTCCGAATGCTAGGTTCATGAAAAATCTCATGGGGAATATGGGCATGGCTTAACACTCCCTGTTTACGGATTACTTGGAGAATAGTATTTAGACGATAACTACCAGAAGTAATTAGCTCCGCACCGTAGCTCTCTGCTAGTTTTTGTTCAAAGGTAAACTGAAGTAAGCGAGCTTGAGCTCGCCAGCCATCGAGTTCTTTCATTAAGGCCTCGTCTACTTGTACTTGCCAGACCCCTTGCCGAATGTGAACAGGTTCTAATTTGCATAAACTCAAAAAATTAAAGACCAATTGAGTGATCGTGACAATTCCTCCCTTCATACTAGTAGAGTTCCCAAGAGGAGGCTTTAATCTGGGCTTGACCGTGCAAGATTTGTTCGCCAAGGAGATCTAATTTTTCCCGAATCTCTCCTTGCTTTTGGTGGGCTAGAAAGATCTCCATAATTTCACTCTCGAAGGATTTGCCTAATTTGAGATGGAGAAGGATGGCATCGAGTTCTCCGATAATGGACTCGAACATGTTGATCTTCTGATGCAGTAAATACATAATATGTTCTTCAATAGTATCCTTGGTGATCAGATTATAGATATGCACATCCCTTTCTTGTCCTAAGCGGTGTACTCGCCCAATACGTTGCTCTAGGCGCATGGGGTTCCATGGCAGATCAAAGTTGATTACTTGGTTGCAAAATTGGAAATTTAGGCCCTCGCCGCCAGACTCTGTGCTTACAAGGATTTGTGCGTCCTTTTGGAACATATAGCGGATCCACTGCTTTTTGCCCCTGGATAAGGTACCATCAAAGGCAAGGGTGCGATACCCGGCTTTTTCTAGACGATAGCGGATATACTCTTGGGATGCCTTATATTCGGTGAAAATAATGATTTTGTCTTCAAGTTCTCCAATGAGTTTTTCTAGGGCATCACATTTACTATTTTGCTTCACTTCCGCCAGATCTTTCAAAAGCCCCGCGGCTATAGCCAGGTCCTCTTGAGCCATATTGACCATCATTTTTTCTAAGGTAAAGGCGGTGGCTAAGAAACTAGAGCATACTTCCCTTTGTAAGGTAATTAAAGGTAGTATATTCGTATAGCCAGCCCGCCGGCCAGTTGTCTGCACAAAGTGGGTAACACGCTCGTAAATCTCTTGTTCTCGAGGAGTGAGAGAAAGTATTATGGGATGGACTAGGCGTTTAGTAAATTGTACTGCCCCTTCATCTCTACGGTTACGAATCATCACTTGATCCAAAAGTTTCCGTAGTTCTTGGGGGTTTTTGGGGGTGCGTTTATCTTCTACGAAGCGTTCTTTGAAAGAGCGGTAGCTACCTAGCTGGCCTGGTTTGATTAGACCGATGAGGTTGTAGAGTTCTTTGAGGTCATTTTGAATAGGGGTGGCGGTCAACATCAAACAATACTTTTTTTGAATAGTATTGACGAACCGGTAAGCCTGAGTGTTGTTATTTTTAAGCTTATGGGCCTCATCGATAATCAAGAGATCATAGGGGATGGAGGTAATAATAGGGGCGTGAGGTTCCCGCTTCGCTGTATCCAAAGAGGCGATGAGAATGTCCGTATATTCCCAGTCCCATTGGGTTCTTTGGATGCCCGCCACTACCCCGAATTTTTCGGAGAGCTCATGATACCATTGCCATAGTAAACTTGCAGGGGTAAGTATGAGGATTTTTTTTGCCAAACCCCTCAATAGATATTCTTTTAGAACCAGGCCAGCTTCGATAGTTTTGCCTAAGCCCACTTCATCTGCAAGTATGGCTTGACCTTGCATTTCGCCAATGACTTGCTTGGCGGTCATAATCTGGTGGGGATAGGGAACCACACCAGATTGTTGCCAACGTTCCTTTAAATATTCTAAGGCTAACAATTCTGGGGATTGTTGCTGATTTAAGGCCAGCTGATCACCGCATCGAGCTAAAGAAAACCAGTCCCAGGTGTCAAACCGTTTCTTTCTCAGCTCTGTGACGATAGCTTGGAAACCTTGGATGGAGATTTCCAGAGAAAATGGACAGGAATATCCATCCTTTTTTGTATTAATTACGAAATCAGTAAAGGTTTCTTGCATTATGTTTAGCCCCCTTTAGAAAAGACTACCCCTTTTTGCGAATTTATATTAAAAGGTTGCTTTACTGGTACAAATTTAGGGAGCTAGCAGGAATTTTGACTTGGAGAACGAATTATACTTGAGATGTTTGGCGTAGGATTATCCGCCCGATCCTAAGCCACTCTGAAAGGGGCTGCGGCTCTGTCGTAAATTAGGAGGTAGATCGTGGATGTTTAGGTACATTGTACGGAGAATTCTCTACATTTTCCCGATGCTATTGGGAATCTCAACACTTAGCTTTTTCATTATGCAATTGGCGCCAGGAGACGCTTTGACTCAAATGGCTTTGAGCCCGGACATTTCTGTGGAGGTTATGGAAGCCATGAAAGCTCGCTTCTGGTTAGATCAACCTCCGCATATGCAATATATTCGTTGGCTTCAGCAACTTCTCAAGGGTGATATGGGGCACTCGTTCCTGTGGCATGCTCCGGTATTGTGGGTGATTAAACAACGGTTGCTAAACACCCTATTACTCACCACAGTTTCTTTACTCATTGGTTGGGTCATCGCTATTCCCATTGGAATCCACTCAGCGGTTAACCAATATTCTTGGAGTGATAAAGTGCTCACCTTCCTCGCATTTATTGGTGTTTCGCTGCCTAGCTGGTTTTTTGGACTGTTATTACTTTATCTTACTACTAAGCGGGGGTGGAATTTCCCCATTGGTGGCATGACCAGTGTTGATTTTGCTGACCTCACCTTCTGGGAAAAGGCGGCGGACCTTGCCCGGCATATGTTCTTACCAGTTGTGGTCTTAAGTACCGGCACCGTTGCAAGTCTTATGCGTTATATGCGTTCAAACTTGCTAGACGTACTTCGTCAAGACTATGTAACCACAGCCCGTGCTAAAGGATTGTCTAATCGAGTTGTCATTTATAAGCATGCTGTCCGCAATGCCATTAATCCCTTGATTACCATTTTCGGTTTCCAACTTGGGGGAATTTTAGGTGGAGCTGCCTTAACTGAGATTGTTATGAATTGGCCTGGTATTGGGAGCTTGATGCTCAATGCGGTGCAAGGTTTAGACTACTATCTAGTTATGGGTAACTTGATTATTGGTGGGGTTATGTTAATATTGGGTAACTTGATAGCCGACGTCTTATTGGCGGTAAGTGACCCAAGGATTAGGTACGAATAGGGGAGATGAATGTTATGGCCAAAACAATGACAGAACCGGTTAACAACGGTGGAGCACTAGACTACGCTTCAGATGGTGGTGCCATTAGATCTCCTTGGAGAATGGCGTGGCGTAAATTAAAAAGACACAAACTTGCCATTGCAGGGATGTGGGTATTGATTATTTTGCACTTGTTTGCGATTTTCGCAGATTTCTTTGCCCCCTATAGTGAGATAACTACGGATCGTCGTCGGACTTATCATCCGCCTACGAAAATCCAGATTATTTCGCCTGAAGGCAAATTAACTAGACCGTTTATTTATGGTTATGATCGGGTAGACATTACCCGTAATCGTTATGAACCAAATACTTCTCAAGTATACCCCATTCGCTTTTTTGTACGTGGCGATGAATATAAAGTTTTTGGGATCAACATGAATCTACGTTTGTTTGGTGTTGATGCCCCTGGTAAGATTTATCTGATGGGCGCGGATCGCTACGGTAGAGATATTTTCTCCCGACTAGCCTATGGTGGTAGACGTTCACTATTTATTGGAATTGTGGGTATTGTTGTTAGTCTCTCCATTGGTATGCTTTATGGGGGAGTCTCTGGTTATTTTGGAGGCTGGGTGGATAACCTCATGATGCGTTTTTCGGAGATTATCGTATCGATTCCTAGCTTTTACCTACTTTTAGCCTTGAGTGCTGTCTTACCGCCAGACTTGCCTTCGGACAAGCGTTTCTTGATGATTACGTTTATCCTTAGTTTTATTGGTTGGGCAGGCTTGGCGAGGGTCATTAGGGGTATGGTATTGTCCATTGCGAAGACAGAGTTTGTGGCAGGTGCAGAAGCTATAGGTTGTTCACAACCTCGCATCATTAT
Organism: Bacillota bacterium; assembly: GCA_012799535.1. Lineage (GTDB taxonomy): Bacteria > Bacillota > Limnochordia > Darwinibacteriales > Darwinibacteriaceae > UBA4996. Next base: position 6,571 of record JAAZLB010000211.1, read on the forward strand.
TCGCCACATTTTGCCTAACACCCTTAGCTATGTAATTGTTAGTGCTACTTTGTCCATTCCAGGATTTATCCTTTCTGAGTCAGGCTTAAGTGTGATTGGGGTAGGTATTCAGCATCCCTTAGCTAGCTGGGGTAACATGCTTTCGGAGGCCCTAAACCTCTCTGCCTTAACTCGATATCCGTGGCTTTTAATTCCTGGATTCTTTATCTTCATCACCGTCTTATCGTATAGTTTCTTTGGTGACGGTGTGAGAGATGCATTGGATCCAAGGGCACAAGTCTAGGTTTTGACAACTCAACAAAGGGTGAAGTGTGTAATTTCCCCCTTTTAGTTTAAGCAGAAATAGTGCTCTGTTGAGGTCTGGTTAAAATTATTAATTGAAAAAAATCGCAAGAAAATGTGAGTTTTTAGCAGGACAAATAGGGTTAAGGGAGAACTATTATAGATATCACCTGCGACGATTTTCTGACTAGAATCGGAAATCGGTGTGTTGTTTCGTATAAAAGAAGCAATGATATGACTAATGAGAGGAGGCTCACCCAACATTTTGCTTTTTGAAATTTATTAAAGGGGGAATATCAAAATATGAAGAGACAAATTTTTGTGTGGACACTACTAGTAGCACTTATCGTTAGTGCTGGTATAGTCAGTGCCATCGAATTGCAGGATCCTAGGATTATTGATATTGAAGGAGATTTGAACGGAACTATTGGTCGTTACGGTGGAACCATGACAGTAGCTGCTGGGGCTTCCGGTCCAAAAACTTACAATCCACACCGTGCAGCAGAGACATCTAGTACAGATGTAACTGGCCGGATTTTCGAAGGATTGGTAACCCTTCATCGGGATACTGGATTAGTAGTGCCTAAACTGGCACGTGATTATGAGATTAGTGAAGATGGTACTGAAATTGTTTTCCACCTACGTCGTGGAGTGCAATGGCATGACGGTGTCGAGTTCACAGCTGACGACGTTATCTTCTCTTTTGACGTAGCTTATGATCCAAACGTTGGTTCTAACTCTAGAAGCGGTCTACTCATTGACGGTCAACCTATGAAGTATGAGAAAATTGACAAGTATACCGTCAAGTTTACTCTACCTCGTCCCCATGCACCAGTTATGTTCAGCATCGGAACCGACATCGTTCCTGTGCATCTTTTAGGTGAAGCTTACAAAGAGGGCCGCTACCACGAAATGTGGGGACTAGACACACCTGTTCAAGACATCATTGGTACTGGTGCTTGGAAGATCGGTTCTTACCGCATTGACCAAGAACTTATTTTGGTTCGCAATGACAACTACTATGAGTTTGACAAAGCTGGAAACAGATTGCCTTATCTCAACCGAGTTATCTTCCGTTATTATGCTAACCAAGATACCTCTACTCTAGCTTTCTTTAACGGAGAGTTTGACTATATTGGTATCCCAGCTAACCACTATCCAGACTTTTTGGATCGTGAGCCTGTAAGCCGTTGGGAGATCATTGAAGCAGGTCCAAACCCTGGCACCAGCTTTATCGTTCTTAATCAGAACCCAGAATTTGTTCCTGAGCCAAAGTTGTCTTGGTTTACTGACGTGAAATTCCGTCAAGCTATTTACCATGCTGTGGACAAAGAGACCATCCTTGACATGGCCATGAATGGTAAAGGATACATCCAAGATAGTCCAATTAACATGAGAAATGACTTCTTCTTGAAGAAGGATATTAAGACCTATCCATACGATCTGAAGGTAGCTGATGAAAAACTAACAGCTGCTGGATACGTCAAGGGTAAAGATGGTGTCCGTCGTGACTCTAAGGGCAATCCCATTGAGTTCGACCTCATTACCAACCCAGGTGTACCCATTCGTCAAATCGTAGGTGAACTCTTCCAAGAAGATATGGCTGAATTAGGCATCAAAGTTAACTTCCAAATGATCGACTTTAACGTGGTTGTTGAGAAGCTTACGGATACCTACGATTGGGATGCTATCATCATCGGTCTTACCGGAACCTTCGATCCTAACGGTGGTTCTAACGTCTGGTTGTCCAGTGGTAACCTCCACATGTGGCATCCATTCCAAGAGACTCCAGCTACCGAGTGGGAAGCAAGGATCGACGAAGTATGGAGAGAAGCTCAAAGAGCTATGGATCCAGAGCAACGGAGAGAATGGTACTTTGAATTCCAAGACATCGTAGCAGAAAATGTTCCCGTGTTCTACACTGTAACCAGTGAAAACATGGTAGCTGTACGTGACCATCTCCGGAATGCTACTCCTGACTTGGTTAGCGGTTCTGTAGGTACCGCTTGGAACTTCATCTGGATTGATAGATAATCCATTATAACTAACACAAAAGGCACCCCGCGGGGTGCCTTTTAACAGTATAAAAAAAGTCCCTGTAATGTGTACACGGGACTTTTGATCTTAAGAACTTAAACTGCGTTGAAAACGCTGGAGGGAGTGGGCAACGCTCCCATCTATTACTTTGCCATCCATCTTAATGATTAGGCCACCACCAATTTTCGGATTAAGACTAGTCTTCAATTGCACCGTTTTACCTGAGATTTGTTCTAATTGCAGTTGTAGTTGTCTTAAGGTCGCTGGACTTAACTGAACAGCTGAAACAACTTCAGCCACGGTAATCTTTTGCCAGGTGAGAACTAATGAAGCAAATTCCCTTTCAATCTGGGCCAAGAATGGGTCTCTGTTCTTCTCGACTATGAGCAAAAGGAAATTTTCCATGGTGTTGCTCAAGTTCATCAAACGGATTAACTCGGCTTTACGACTCGTTGAAGTGCGAGGGTGGGTGAAGGTCCGTTTGATTTGGGGATCCTGCAGTACCACCAAAACTTGTTGGAATTCTTCAGAAAGTGCTGTTCGTTCTTCCGCTGGTACTACATCAAAGAGGGCTTGGGCATAACGTTTGGCGATTTGAGAGTTATTCAGGCTACTCATTGGATATTCTCCGCTTTCAAAGCATCAAGTTGGCTCAAGGTTTGATCGATCAGCTGTTGATGCTGTGCTTGATCTAGGGATTCATTAATTACTTTTGAGGCTAAGAGCAAAGAAAGCTCACCAACTTGTGCCTTTAACTCATCCCAGGCCTTTTCCCGTTCTAAAACAGTCATCTCTTGGGCCCGCTTAATGATTGCATCTGCCTCTTTGCGGGCCTCTGCCATCATTTCTGCTTGAGCTACTTCAGCCCGCTTAGTGGCGTCATCCAGAAATTGGCGTGCCTGCTGTCTACTTTCTTTAGCCTGGTTTTCTAAATCGAGACGTAATGCCTCTGCAGCCTTTTGGTTTTCTTCGGCAGATTTGATCTGCTGTTCAATTTCCGCGGTGCGCTTGTCCATAAACTCGCGGACTGGCTTGTAGAGTAACCAATAAAGTAGACCTACCAGTAAAATAAAGTTAATAATTTGGGCTACAAGAAGAGTTTGATCAATCAACACAGTCACCCTCTACAACAAAATTAGGAAAAGGGGTGCTCAGTTGCACCCCGGGTCTTTTAGAGCAATTCCATGAGTTTACCTACTAAAGGTAATACTACAGAAAAGATCAAGAGCAAAACAACTGCTAGAGCGTAAATTGCACCTGACTCAGAAATAGCTTGACCTAGGATCATGGTGGTTCGAATTTGACCTTCCATCTCAGGTTGACGAGCCATGGCTTCTACAGCTTTACCTGCTACATACCCTTCACCAATACCTACCATTCCGCCCGCCAATAGGGCAATACCGGAACCAATGGCAATAGCAGCGATAATAATTGCGATCTCCATCATTCTTTATCCCTCCCTTCGCACTTCTGCCTGACCTTAGCTTACTTTCATCTGGATATAAGCTATGGCTAGCATTGTAAATACTGCGGTTTGAATTGCGCCCATCAAAACACCGAACCAGGCTAGAAGTGGCACTGGGGCGACGTAGGGGACCAACATGTAAACAATCCCCAAAAGAATCCCACCACCAAAGATATTACCATATAAGCGGAAGGAATGGGATAATATTTGGGATATTTCTCCCACAATATTAATGGGGAATAAGAACCAATAGGGTTCAAAAAAGCCTTTTAGCCAAGGCCAAAAACCATTTTTTACAATGGCAGCCACATGACCTACTACAAAAACAATTAGGGCCAAAGCTAAAGTGGTGTTTAGATCCTCAGTCGGTGAATAGGCGCCAGGGATAACTCCAATGAGATTGGCGAAAAAAACAAAGGTGGCCACCATTAGAATGAGGGGGACGAATACTTTTCCTTCAGGCCCCATATCATTGGTGACTAATTTTTCAATACCATCTACTGCAGCCTCCAAAAAGTGCTGAGCACCTTTGGGGACTTTTTGCAGGTTGCGTGTTAGGAGAAAACTTCCTATAGCTAGAAATGCCATAATAATCCAAGTAAATAGTAAGGGTTCACTAACGGGTAGTGAGTAGATATAAAATAGTACTTTAGGTTCCACCTTTGGTCCTCCCTCGAATTTGATGATAATAAATGGCGATGCGGGGCAATAAAAGACCCGCGAAAGTGCCTAAAAAGCTTAGATAGGGGCTAGTAATACCCACAATTAGAGTTGCTCCATAAAGAGCACAACGTTTTAAAAAACCGTTCCAATTCTGGCGTGTAGCTTCTTTATGGGAAATCTCCCTCTCAATAGACTCACGCAGTAGTTTGGTACTGCTGACAATTAAAAGCTTAAATGCCAAAACACTGATCAAACCACCGAGCAAAAGCCCTAGCCCCACTGTTAACCGCCAAAACATCGCGCTGAAACCAAGTGTTAAGGTGAGAATTAGGGTAGTGCGTAAAACATGGTTTTCATTATAGATCACTTGGGCTTTGTATCCTCCGGTAAAGTTTTTATGATTAGTTTATAGGCTGTCCACAGGGCGGAAAGACAACCCATTAAGACAAAAATTAAGGTGAACAGGGCTTTTGTCCCTAATAAGCGATCTAAGTATACCCCTAAAATGGTAAAAAGGAAAACAGTAAATGTAATAGTTAAGCCAACCTGGGTAATTAATGAAAGGTATTTTAGGCTATCTTTCATCAGATCACTTACTTTCCCAAAAAGCTATACTTGATCTTGTTCCACATTGAGAATTAATTTCCTTCTATCTGAACGCTATTTCCTGCAACAGGCAGGAATGGTATACTAGGTAGAGAAAGTCTGAATAAAAGATATTTATGATGGTAGGAGATGAGCTTTGAGTAAAATTGGTGTTGTATCATTAGGTTGTGCCAAGAATTTGGTGGACACAGAAATTGTCCTAGGTTACTTGGTGAAAGCGGGTCATGAAATTGTAAGTGATCCCCTCATGGCTGAGGTGATCATTGTAAATACCTGTGGATTTATTGAAGATGCTAAAGAAGAGTCTATTAATGCTATTTTAGAAATGGCCTCCATGAAAGAAGTAGGCCTGTGCAAAAGTCTTATTGTTATGGGTTGTTTGTCCCAGCGCTATCGTGAAGAACTATGGGAGGAGATCCCTGAAATCGATGGCTTAGTAGGTACTAACGAATTGGACTTAATTAACCAGCTCATTGAAGAGGTGGGGCAGGGAGAACGGGTACAAAAACATCGGGATGGTTTTTTTGATTATAACCAGGTGCACACTCGCCTTTTTACCACCGGTTCCCATTTTGCCTACCTTAAGGTCGCGGAGGGGTGTAATCATCGCTGTGCTTTCTGTGTTATTCCTTTGATTAGGGGCAAGTTTAGAAGTAGAAGGCCCGAATTCATCATAGAAGAGGCCCAAGCTTTGCTAGAAAAGGGAGTTCAGGAAATTGCGGTGATCGCCCAAGATACTACCGCTTATGGACGGGACTTGGGGACTAGTGTTGTGGAATTACTAAGTGAGTTAGCTAAATTGCGCCCCCAACCTTGGATCAGGCTTCTGTACACTTATCCCACCTCTATTAGTGATGAACTTCTAGAGCTAATCCGCGAAACCCCAAATTTAGTGAAATATGTGGATTTACCTCTTCAACACGTTTCTGGAAGTGTTTTACGAAAGATGAAAAGACCTGGCGATTATCAATCCACTGTGGAGCTGATTGAAAAAATTCGAGTAGAGATCCCAGGCGTCACTATTCGTAGCTCTTTCATTGTAGGTTTTCCTGGAGAGACCGAGGAGGACTTTCAAGCATTATTAAGATTTCTAGAGACTATGCGCCTTAACCATGTAGGTATTTTTAAGTATTCCCAGGAAGAAAACTCCTCCGCCTTTGATTTGGAGGATCAGATCCCAGAAGAGGTTAAGGAAGCCCGCTATCAAGAAGCCATGGCCTTACAACAGCGGATTTCCTTGCAGTTGAATCAGGAACTAGTAGGACAGGAGCTGGAGGTTTTACTAGAATTCCCTTCTGAAGAATCGGATCTCGTGTTGATTGGACGTCATCAGGGACAGGCTCCTGATGTGGATGGAGTTGTCTACGTTGGTCGTGGTGATTTGCAGTTAGGTCAAAGAGTTAAGGTGCGGATTACAGAGGCTCATCCCTACGATTTGGTTGGAGAGGTGGTTGATCATGAATCTGCCTAATATTATTACCTTGTCGCGGATTCTATTAGTTCCCGTTTTCACTTTTCTCTATCTGCAGTTTCCTGCGGAGGTTAACTATCCAGCGGCTATCCTCTTTCTGTTGGCGGCCTTAACTGACGGTTTAGATGGGTATCTTGCCCGGAGTAGAAACCAAGTGACCCGTTTTGGTCAGTTAATTGACCCCATCGCGGATAAACTTTTGATTACCGCGGCACTGTTAGCATTAGTGGAACTGGGTAAAGTTAGCACTTGGATTGCCTTAATTATCTTAGGGCGGGAATTTGCCGTATCAGGTCTTAGAATGTTAGCGGCTGCGGAAGGTCATGTGATCCCTGCATCCAATTGGGGTAAACTAAAGACTAGTACTCAGATTATTGCAGTGACTGCTTTCCTTCTTGGTATTTCCTGGGCCCCAATACTTATGTGGATTGCTACCCTAACTACTGTTTTTTCAGGTGTAGATTACTTCCACAAGGCCCAAGATGTACTAAAAAACTCGTTGGAATAGTGTGCTATAATAGAAAGTGTCAGTATGAAGTGTACTGACTCTTTTTGTTATGTTTACACAAACAAACGTTAGTAAGGGGGTTGTTCCATGAACTTGCGTGGTTTTCAAGTTAAAACTGCTTTTGTTATTTTTGCAATAGTCTTAGCCCTCGGTTTGGGTTTTCAATATGTCCACCAAGCGACTCAAGTTTTAATCCCCCTTAGTAAGGAACTTCAAGAATTACCAGGGGTGGAGAAGGTGGAAATTTCGAAGGGAACCTTACCAAATCGTTCCCATACAGTTGTCCAACTTAGGCTTGATAAAGAGGTCCCTTTGGCCCTTAGCTTAGGACAGGTCTATCGCGTGCTGGAAAGCTCTGGTAGCTCTTGCGTTATTGAGCTGGAAGATACAGCTACGGTGGAACTTTTAGAGCTTTTTCAAAAAGTCCAACTTTTGGTCGAGGAGTCAATTATGACCGGGGAGTTTAATTTATTGGAAGCTAGGGTACAAGCTTTAACCACAAGTGAAGGATTAGAGTGGGAGCTTGGGGTGGATCGGAATTTTGTTTATCTTCGTCTTCAAGACTCCACTCACCTCTTGCAAAGGGTGATTCCCCGTGACCAAGACGGGGGTAGAGTGGCTATTCTTACACAGGGGGTGGGTATATGGGTAAATTGACTAGAGAAATTGTAGCAGGTAGCGTAGGTGCTTTATTAGTTTTAGCTGTGCTTTTGGGATTTGATTTATCTTTCTTGATCTTGCCCGCAAGCCTAGTGGTGTTACTATCCCTCATTCGAAATGGACGACCTAATCTGCTTCAGGGGGATTTAGGTCTTGGTGGCTTAGGTTCAAATGATGATAGTAAAATTCCCTTAGTCACCTTTGAGGATATTGGAGGTCAAGATGTGGCTAAACGGGAACTCTTAGAGGCTTTGGCTTTTCTCAAAGAAAGCGATAGAAGTGCACAGTTAGGTATTAGACCTCTTAAGGGGGTTTTATTAGCTGGACCTCCCGGAACTGGTAAAACCTTAATGGCAAAGGCTGCCGCTAATTACACCGGCTCGGTTTTTGTATCTGCTTCTGGCTCCCAATTTGTACAGATGTATGCTGGGGTTGGTGCGAGTCGAGTACGACAGTTGTTTAAGCAAGCTAGAACCCTCGCGGAGCAAGGAGAAAAAACTAGTGCCATTATCTTTATTGATGAAATCGATGTTCTAGGGGCAAAACGGGGTAAAAACCATAGTCATATGGAGTATGATCAAACCTTAAATGAGTTATTGACTCAGATCGACGGAGTGAAAAGTGAGCACCCTGTGAAAATTCTGGTTGTGGGGGCCACTAATCGTAGTGATCTTTTGGACCCAGCCCTTTTGCGTCCAGGACGCTTTGATCGTGTGGTGCAAGTTGATCTTCCGGACAAGAAGGGACGATGGCAGATTTTGAAAATCCACGCCAAGAACAAACCCTTAGCTCCAGAAGTAAATTTAGAGCAGGTGGCAGAGGAAACCTATGGTTTTTCAGGCGCCCATTTAGAAAATCTTTTAAACGAAGCAGCCATTAATGCGCTCCGGAACAATCATAAGCAGATCTACCCTGGGGATATTCGTGATGCAATTGAGAAAGTGATGCTTGGGGAAAAATCTAATCGTTCACCGCAAAAGGAAGAACTTGAGAGAGTGGCCTATCATGAAGTAGGACATGCTATCATTAGTGAACGGGTTCGACCGGGGGCTGTTGCATCTATAACAATCACCTCGCGCAATAACGCCCTAGGTTATATTCGGCAAAACCCCCAAGTGGATCAATACTTGTATACGAAGGAGCAAATAATTGGGGCGATCCAGGTTTGTGTGGCGGGGGCAGTTAGCGAAGAATTGGTTCTAGGGCAACGTTCAACCGGCGCGGTGGGAGATATTGAGCAGGCCACTGATCTAGCCAAACGTATGGTCTTCTCTGGTCTTTCCCCTTTAGGTATTGTTAGCTCTGAGGTGCCTGGAAATATCCTCCATGAAACCATCTCTCAAATTATTAAAGAACAAGAGTTGGCGGTAAAAGGGGTTCTGTCTTCATTAGTGGGAGTAATTAAGGAAATCGCGAGCTATCTTTTACGCCAAGAAAGTATGGATGGGGAGGAATTTCGCGCCCTCTTGGCAGCCTGTGTGGATGTTTCTTAGTTGTTCTCCAAGGATGAAGCTGGTATAATCAAAAAGTAATCAGCATCTAACGTAAGAAAATTCGGGCTAATAAAGCGGTAATACCTGCGGCCATAATAGGACCAACAGAGACCCCACCAAAGAAGAAAACACTAATAATTACCCCAACAAGGATTCCGGGGACGATTGTGGGTTCAACCGTGACTAAATCTAGTCCTTGACTATTGAGATAAGCCCCTAATAGGCCGCCCACGATGGCGAAGACACCAAGGGGGCTCCACAGTGAGGCGATTAAGCTTTTTAAGGTTACTTGCCCAGTAGAGAAAGGCACTAAAAGGGCGATAGTCAAAAGTAAAAGACCAGCCTCCAAACCTCTACTCTGGATCATGGGGAAAAAGCGTTGTAAACGCATCAAATCCAGAAAGAAAACAATCGCGGCCGCAGCTGCAAGTAGGTTATTTTTAGTTAGGAGTGCTACTACAAACACGATCAACAGGGGTAAGATTGGGGCCATTTTCATCCCTCCGTGATCATAATATTCCTAACTTTGCTCGGTATGAAAGGAGTGGGTGGTAATTTATTCCCGACCTATTCTTGGAGAAATTCGCTCAAATGAAATTCTTATGCTCTCCATTTTGGCCTGGGCGGTTGCTCAGTTCTTCAAAATCATCTCTTGGGCTTTTGTTTCAAGGGAGCTAAATTTCAAACGTTTGGTGGAACCAGGGGGCATGCCTAGTTCCCACAGTGCCTTTGTAACCTCTTTGGCCACGGGGATTGGCCTTCAGGAAGGTTTTGGTTCTTCAATGTTTGCCTTAGCAACTGTCTTTGCTTTGATCGTTATGTATGACGCCTCAGGAGTAAGAAGGGCAGCTGGCAAGCAGGCAAGGGTTTTGAATGCCATTATCGAAGACTTGAATCGCAGGCAAGTTCACCCTGAACGTTTACGGGAATTACTTGGACATACCCCCTTTGAGGTATTAGTTGGAGCTTTGTTAGGGATCATTATCGCCATTTGGCGTCTAGGTTAGGTTGAGGCACAGGGAACACCTGTGCCTTTTCTGTTCTCTTATGATTTAGTCCTTGACCAAAGGACGATGGGGGAATAATAGCCCGCATTTCCTCCCTTGCTTACTCCCGCAACAGTAAAACAGATTTCATCTGGCAACTCTAAGTCTGGATCAAAAGGATAGAGGAAATATGGTTCTTCAAGGGGAATTGGAGTAATTAGTTCGAAGCGTTCTAAGGGTGCAAGTTGCATATAAAGAAAGTAACCCAACAGTTCGGGATGGGGCAAAGCATCCCAGGTAATGCTAATGCCTTGCTCAAGTGTTGTACAACTGAGGTTACTAGGGGAGGGAAGTAGTGTTTCAAATCTACCTGTGATTTGTGTAAGTTTAGTCACCGGGCTCCAGACGATGGAAACAGCTTCGTTGGCTGGTATTTGCACGATTTCCCACACACCTGCGCCCAAGCGATCCCCTGCTCGGAAGGATTCAGTAAACAACTCAAT
>JAAZLB010000026.1 GCA_012799535.1 Bacillota bacterium
TCACACACTCTACAATATACGCCGCTAAGGCAGTTCCGTAATTTGAATAGCTCAGAACGCTACCTGGCGGGAAAACTCGACTGGGAAGGTTCTCTAGCAGATATTGACCGAGGGGTTGCATCGCTTCCGGCTTTGTCACCAATAACTGGGTAACCACTTCTTCCAATCCAGCAGTGTGGGTCATGAGGTGGTGCAAGGTAATTGGTAACACTTCTCTCCCATCGGCAGTCTTTGTAGGAATGGGGAAGTCTAAATACTCTGTAATGTCCGTATAGAGATCTAATTTTCCCTGCTCAACTAGTTGCAAGACTGCAGTCCAGACTAGGATTTTGGAATTAGAGCCAGTTCGATGTAAGGTGGTCTCAGGATCCATGGGGTGAGATTGCTCTAAATTCGCGAAGCCATAGCCTTTAGAAAGGAGAACTTGATCTCCTTGAATCACCGCTACTGCAATACCAGGTACTTGGTATTCCTGCATTTGCATGGCAAACATACCATCTAGAAAGGCTTCTAACTCAGATATGTCTCCTAGATCAGCACTCCAAGCGGGGGAAGCCACGATTAAAAGGAAAAGGACGCTGGCTAGGGTAATCAACTTTTTTGTTCGAAATTCCATGGTTGCCACCTCTTTCATCTACATTAGACAAACTTCTCCAAAAAGCGAGGAGGTTCCTTCTTCTAAGTCAAGAAATAGTGCCTAAAGTTAAGCGCAATATGACTATGTAAGGGGAATCTTGTAAATGCAAAGGAAAATTAAGTGGGGTATTTTAGGTTGTGCAGGAATAGCGGAAAAACAGTTTTTACCTGCCCTGTTAGATGTGGATGATGCTGAATTATGGGCTATCGGTAGCCGGGATCGGGATAAGGCCCAATGCTGGGCCGCAAAGTGGGAGGCTAAGCGGGCCTATGGGAGTTACGAGGCAGTTTTAGAGGATCCGGAAGTAGAGGCGGTGTACATTCCCCTTCCGAATCTCTTTCACGGGGAGTGGACTATTAAAGCCTTGCGCGCGAAAAAACATGTACTTTGTGAGAAACCCATGGCGGTTACCCTTTCTCAAGCTGAGCAAATGCTTGAAGTAGCAAAGGAGGAGCAGCGCTTATTCATGGAGGGTTTTATGTATCGTTTTCATCCCCAGATTGATCAAGCCCTCGCCTGGATCGGGGAGGGGCAAATTGGGGAAGTGAGCTTGGTAAGGGGTAGCTTTTCTTTTGTGATGAAGGATCGGAAAAACATTAGGTTGCAAGATGTGCCTGGGGCAGGTAGTCTTTGGGATGTAGGTTGTTATCCTATCCATTTCATGAATCTAGTGTTTGGAGGACCACCCCAATCGGTGCTTGCTCAAGGGCATTTCCTAGATAACACTTTAGTAGATTTGTCCATGGCTGGTCTCTTAGATTATGGTTCTGGACGACAAGGCATTTTCGATTGTAGTTTCGAGCAGATGCGTCGCAGTTCACTCGAAATTGTGGGAAAGACCGGGACAATCACTATTCCCGTTCCTTGGCGTCCAGATCGGCAAGAGGTTTCCATCACCTTACACAGGGGTAACATGTGTCAGACAATCACCTTTCCCATTCATAACCCTTATCAATTGGAAATTGAGCACTTTCAGTCTTGTCTGAAGGGCGAAACAGAACTTCTTTTACCTGGTACTTTGGGATTGAATCTAATTAAAACGATTAGAGCTTGTTCCAAGTCGGCCCGTTTAGGTTGTGCTCAGATGCTGGATTAACTTGCCAAGCTGGGGTCAAAGGAATATAATGGGTGATACCGAATTGGATATTACTGAAAAAAGCTCCAAGAAGAAAGAGGGACGAAGATGAGGTCATTACGCACCAAAATCACGATGTTAATAGGGGTTACGGTGACCGTGCTTTTAACCTTCATGACCGTTACTCTGTATTTTCAAATTTCTAGTCGGTTAGTTCCTGTAACAGAGAGGTTTTCCCAGGAAATCGCCTCCGCGGAAGCTGCAGGATTAGGTAAGATCTTAGAAGGCATTACGGAAGAACTAAAGGTATATGCGGATCATCCTGTTCTCAAGACTGGGAATTTGAGGGAAATTGGAAGTTACCTCATAAGTATAGATGGGAAGATTAGAGAAAACTATGAAATGATCTTTTTTGCAGATCACCAAGGTAACTATAGAACTTCTACTGGTAGTCAAGGAAACATCGCGGATCGAGATTATTTCCAAGAAATTATGGTCAAGGGCAAAGAGTGGGCCACCAGTGAGATGCTCATTTCGCGTGCTTCAGGCCAGCCCATTGTAACCATGGCTCAAGTGGTTCGTGACGACCTAAATCGTCCTCAGGGTGTGGTTGCCATTACTTTGCGTCTAGAAACCATTTCTTACATTGTGGATGGAATTCAGATCGGCGAGTCTGGCTATGCCATGATTGTAGACAAGGACGGCTTAGTTCTAGCCCACCCTGATCCTAACTTGAGGATGAAGATGCGTTTACAAGATTCGGCCAAAATTGGTTATGTTGGCTTAGATCAAACCGCTCTTGATATGCGCAGTTCCACCAATGGGATTAATCGGATCACTAATCCCCAAGGGGAGCGAGAATTAGTTGTCCATACGGATATCCCCTACTCACCAGATTGGGAGTTAGGTATTGTGATTCCAATCAAGGATATTATGGGTGATGTGAACACTTTGTTGCGGGCCGTGATTATAACCGCACTAATCGCACTTGGCATCGCCTTAATTGTGGCCATACTATTATCAAATTACATTTCTCGTCCAGTCGTGGCTTTGGCAACCAGCATTGACGCCATGGCAGATGGTGATTTAACAGTGCATGTTGATATTGACCAAAACGATGAGATTGGGCGCATGGCGAACGCCTTTAACGAGATGTCTAAGGATCTGCGCGAAATGGTCACTGCCATCGTGGAATCGGTGGAACATTCGTCCACTTCGAGTCAAGAGTTAGCCGCCACAAGTGAAGAGTATGCTGCTGCCCTACAGGAGGTAGCTTCTACTATTAACCTCTTCGCCTCAACAATCAATACAGTGCACAGTGATGCAGTAGAGATGAACAACCGTGCTAACCAAGTGGGAGATCTTTCTAATCAAGGGCTTGACCGGATGGGAAATACTGCAGATAGCATGGGGCGCATCCGTGCTTCTTCTGAAGAAAGCAAAGTGGTCATTACTGAATTGGCCAAATCTACCTATGAGATTACTGAAGTTGTTAACCTGATCTCGGAAATTGCAGAACAAACCAACCTACTTGCTCTCAATGCGGCTATCGAAGCTGCAAGGGCCGGTGAGCATGGTCGTGGCTTTGCAGTTGTTGCAGATGAGGTACGGAAACTAGCTGAGCAAACCCAAAGATCCATCGCGAGCATTAATCCTCTAGTGGAGCGACTCCGTCAAGGTATGGAAGCAGCTGTGGACGTTACAGATCAGACTAATGAAGAGGTGGAGAAGGGAATTGCCGCTTTGCAACAGGCACAAGAGAGTTCTCAAGCCATTGCCAAGTCCACTCAAGATATTATCACCCTTATTGATAATGTGACCGCTTCTATTGGTCAAATCGATACTGGCGGCGAAAATCTAGCTGCCACAGTGGAAGAACAATCCGCTTCTATGCAGGAGATTTCCAACACTGCCCAATCCTTAGCCACTCTCAGTGGACGTCTAGATGGTTTGGTCAGGCATTTCAAGATTTAGACTAAAACATTTTGTAAAAAGGGCACCAGGTAGCTGGTGTCTTTTTTGTTGGGGGATAGTTGTGGTATACTAGGAAGGCGCTAGAAATTAGGAGGAAACAAGAAAGATGAATATACGCAATGTGGCAATCATCGCCCATGTGGATCATGGGAAAACAACTTTAGTAGATGCTTTTTTAAAGCAAACGGGAGTCTTTCGAGCTAATCAAAAGGTCGCGGATCGGGTATTAGATTCTAACGACCTAGAACAAGAACGGGGTATCACCATATTGGCCAAGAACGTCTCCGTGGAATACGAAGGTGTAAAGATTAATATTGTGGACACCCCTGGTCACGCAGATTTTGGTGGCGAGGTAGAACGAATCTTAAGTATGGTGGATGGGGCTTTGCTTGTAGTGGACGCAGTAGAAGGACCCATGCCCCAAACTCGCTTTGTGTTGCACAAGGCCTTACAAAGGGGGTTGGCTCCTATTGTTGTAGTGAACAAGATTGATCGCCCTGCGGCAGAACCCAATCGGGTCATCGATGAGGTTTTTGATCTTTTTGTAGCTTTAGATGCTACTGAGAAGCAATTGGACTTTCCCATTTTTTACGCTTCGGCCCTTTCGGGTATCGCGGGAGAAAAGCTTAGTGAGGTGGAAAACGGTGGGGGTAATATTTTGCCCCTGTTACAAGGAATCGTTGATTATGTACCTGCTCCTCAAATTACTACAACAGGTCCCTTACAAATGATGATCAGTAATCTGGAATACAATGATTATGTGGGCAGAATTGCCTTGGGGCGGATTAAAAGTGGGCAACTTCATAGTGGCCAAGAGATTCTTTTAACCCATAGTGATCGGGAAACCACTAAACGTGGTAAGATTAGCCAACTCTATACCTTTAAGGGGCTAGAGATGGAGTCTGTAGAGGTGGCAAAAGCTGGAGATATTGTGGCTTTTAGTGGGATTGAGAAAATTGAAATAGGGGAAACAGTTAACCAATTGGATCAGCCCCTCCCCTTAACTGCCATTTCCGTTGACCAACCCACTTTAACTATGGTGTTTCGAGTAAACGATGGACCTTTTGCAGGCTTAGATGCGGAGTATCTCACCTCCAGACATTTGCGGGATCGTCTCTGGAGAGAAGCCCGGATTAATGTTGCTTTGCAAGTGAGTGACACGGAATCCCCAGACCAGTTTCGAGTCTCCGGTCGTGGTGAATTACACTTGAGTGTGTTGATCGAAACCATGCGCCGCGAAGGCTACAGTTTTTGTGTAACTAAGCCAGAACCTGTTTTACGTCGAAGTGAAGAGGGCCTTTTAGAACCTTTTGAACGCTTGACTATCGATGTGCCGCAGGATTACCTAGGTGCCGTAATGGAGGCTATTGGAAA
>JAAZLB010000212.1 GCA_012799535.1 Bacillota bacterium
CCTTAGCAAAACCGGTCCCCCCCCGTACTGCCCGTACATAATGGGGTTCTACATAGATACTAACAGGGTTAATACCTTCTGGATAGTAAGCCCCAACGGGAGATAGGATCACAATAAACTGATAACTGGTAGAAGCCCGCACCCCTAAAACAGGGTCTGTTGCGATTACAAAAGGTCTAAGATACAACGCGGTACCTGGTGCTGAAGGAATCCAGTCTGCATCGAGGCGCACCAACTCTTTAAGCGCCCGCAGGGCAAACTTCTCATCGAATTGGGGAATGCTCATCCGGGCATTGCTCCGATTTAAACGGGCCATATTCTGCTCAGGGCGGAATAATAAAACCCGACCATCAGGAGCCCTAAAGGCTTTCATGCCTTCAAAAACCGCTTGTCCGTAGTGAAAGACGGCTACAGATGGATCTAATTGCAGTGGTGCATAAGGCACGATGCGGGGGCTATGCCAGCCTATCCCCTCTTTATAATCCATGATGAACATATGGTCAGTGAAAAAACGTCCGAAACCTAAGTTATTCTCATCTGGTTTACTTTTCGGGGTAGTGGTTCTCACCAGGGAAATTCTCAATTCTTAACACTCCCTCTCAATTGATTTGCCTATTAGTTTACTTCAGTCTCTAAACGGCAAATCCTCCTTGTGCCCATGGAAGGCTAGTTAGCAAACCTTGCCCCCAACAAACCTTTTAGCACTTTTCCCCAAACAACTTCACGAATAACCCTTCATTTATAAACAATTATTACGCTTTTGTGTTAAAAAGAGAGGGTAATTTTTTGTCCAGATCCTACTCTACTTAGTTAAACGTAAAAACTCTTCCACATCATCAGTGGCTAGTTTCACCGCGGCTTCCCAAAACTCAGGTTTAGTTAAATCAGCTCCTAGATGCTTTTGGGCCAACGCTTCCACAGGCATTCTCGCGGTGTCAGCCAAAAGATTGCGGTAATTCTTGGCGAAACCCTGTCCTTCCTCTTTTGCCCTTGCGTACACTCCCGCACTAAACAGATAACCAAAGGTATAAGGGAAGTTGTAAAACGGTGTTCCTGTAATATAGAAGTGTAGCTTGGAGGCCCAGAAGTAGGGATGATAAACCTTCAAACTGCCTAAAAAGGCGTCTTCTTGGGCTTTGGTCATGAGTTCATTTAACTCATTCACACTCACTAACCCCTTTTTCCTAGCCTCATAGAACCTTGTTTCAAACAAGAACCGGGAGTGAATATCCATAAAGAAGGCCACACTTCGCCCGATTTTATCTTCTAAAATGCCTAACTTCTCCTCTGGTGTACTCGCCTGTTGCATGGCTCCATCCACTACTAGAAGTTCGCCAAAAGTGGAGGCAGTTTCTGCCACATTCATGGCGTAACGGCGTAAAAGATAAGGGGAGTCTTTAAGCACATAGCCATGGTAGGCGTGTCCTAATTCGTGGGCAAGGGTGCCCAGACTTTGGATTGTACCTGAGTAGGTCATAAACACCCGTGATTCTTGGCTAAGTGGAAACGAGGTACAAAAGGCGCCAGGGCGCTTGCCTCCGCGGTTTTCCGCCTCTACCCAGCTTCGTTCAAAGGCGCTTTGGGTGAATTGGGCGATTTCGGGACTAAATTTCTGGAGTTGTTCCACCACAAAGCTAGCTGCTTCTTCAAAGGGAATCTCTTTACTGGCACCACCTAAGGGAGCGTTAAGGTCGTACCAGGCTAATTGATCTAAGCCCAGCAATTCCCCCTTCCGTTCTAAAAACTTGACTAAATGAGGCTTGCCACCCTCAACTGCCTCCCACATAGCCTCTAATGTAGCCCGTTCCATACGATTGATCTGTAAGGGCTCAGCTAAAATGTCATCCCATCCCCTATTTTTGTAGAGGTTTAATCTAAATCCCGCTAGGTGGTTTAAGGCACTGGCACAAACTTCTCCCTCTTGAGCCCAGGCCTCTTCTAGTTTCGTAAATACAGTGCTCCGCAATCGAGTGTCGGGGTTAGCTAAGAGATTGGTTGCTTGCCCCACTGATAGACGTCTTAATTCTCCATCTATTTCCACTTCTATACCCATTCCACCAACTACTGTATTGTAAAGACGCGACCAGGCGTGATAGCCATCGATCGCCAAATCAGTGGCTAGCATTTCCAATTCAGGAGACATTTTTGTTTGGGCCACCTTGCGCCGTTCGTTAAGTGAAAAACTTAAATCTTTAAGTTCATCATGTTGCAAAAACCCTTCCCATATCCCCTGGGGAATGTTCACAAAAAGCTGGTCCACTGTAGTCATGACTGTAGCTTGGTAGGCACTTAGTTGGCTTAAATCCCCCTGTAAGAGACGGGCTTTTTCATCCTGTACATTTTGGGCGTTTAAACAACCTATAAAAGCAGAACATTGGCCTAAAGCCATCATCACTTCTTGCATCTGCTCCACAAGTTTAACAAATTCTTGCACCGTTAGGCTTGGATCCAATCCTTGCACCTGCCTTTGCAAGGAACCTATTTTAGTTCTCACCTTGTCTAGTTCATTCTGTAGTTCAAGGGATGTACTTCCCCCTGGGAAAATACTTTCCAAATCCCAATTTTGGCTTATACGTGTCATGTTAGTCCTCCTATTTTTTCTTCTATCCCTACTACAAAGAGCCACCCAGCAGATCTGAATGGCTCATCA
>JAAZLB010000213.1 GCA_012799535.1 Bacillota bacterium
TACTTTGACGAACTCATCGGAGAAAAGCTTAGCAATGCCCAAGATTGGATCACCCTTTCTCAAGATTGTGATCTACAACATATTCACAAGGTAGCAGAGGATAGCTTAGCTGCATATGAAGTGATTTTTCTAATTGGTGGTGGGCAAGACAATACTCTGCCACGAATCCCCAAACATTTGGAAAGTCCGCTGTGGAATTTTGTGGAAAATGGGGGACTTTTGTACGGTGAAATGCTTGATACCTCAGAGTACACTCCATCTAGATTATTTGGTTTCAAACAAGACTTCGCCCAAGCCCAAGAATACTTAAAGAAGCTTCGCGTGAACACACCCCTAAAGGGGCTTGAAGTAGGTACCCTTTTGCAGTGGAATGGGCAATTTATTCCTGGTTTCGCCATTGATTCGAGTGTACTTTTGAAAAAAGGCGAATTTCGGGATACTCACTTTTCCAAAGAAGAGGGGGGGATCCCTGCTCTAGTAAGAAGAGAACTAGGGCAAGGGGTAGCCTATTATTCTGCCATTCCCCTTTTGGCAAGTGTGAAGCAGTGGATGTATCGCCCTTATGGAGCCTGGACTATCCTCCTGAAAAGTTTGCAAGAACAAGGGCTACCTTTGGTAATAAGAGAACCACCCATCCAAATTCCAGCAAAGAGCCCTACTGATTCTGAAGTGTTGGAACAGGGTTTCAAGTGGTTTCTCGATTCAGGGATCTTACCAGAACTAGATGGCACAAAGGGAATTCATGAAAACATCCACTCCCACCATGGCGGTTTAACTAAGGACTTTCGACCTGATTGTCATGTGCAGACTGCCTTATCTTTTTATCTATATGGTGAATACACCCAGAACCAGGAGTGGATTCAAAGAAGCTTTAATCTTTTGGACTTCATTATTAAAGAAGGTTTTCAAGATGAAGATGAAGACTCTTGCTCTTATGGGTTTTGGAAGTGGTTTGATTATCCAGGATCATACCCACATCAAATTTTCACTGATGATAATTCTTGGATCGCCACAGTACTTTTATATTTAGGTCGGCAAACGGAAAACGAAGACTATCTAAAAAGAGGTTTACTGACTGCAGAAGCTTTACTGCGCACCCAAGGGAAGAATGGTTTAAGAACTGAACAGTTAATTCGCCACCGTCTCCAGAATGAACCAAATTATCTAAACGAAGTGGAAGTCAGTTTTAACCCCCATTTTGAAAGTATCTGCCATGTGGCCTTCTTGCAAGCCTATCTTGTGAGTGACAAAAGGGAATTTTTGGATACAGCTTTACAGGGGATGACCACCTTAAGGGAGAATAAGGAAAAATGGAAATGGATGTATAGTCACACTGCGGCCTTAGCCAGGTATCTGTTCCCCCTTGCTTTAATCTTGCAAATTGTGGAAGAGAAAGCAACTTGGGAAGAGGAATTCTATTGGACTATCGCCGAACTTAAGAAACACCAAGTGGCCTTAGGGGCTATTGTAGAGGCGGATAATCCAGATCCTGAGCGTTTTGGAGCAGAGGATACGGGCGTATTTATCCATGATGGAGAAGGGATCGCGGATCTTTTGTACACGAATAACTTCTTACTCTTACATCTTTGGGAAGGCTGGAAAGGAACTAAGGATCCAGAAATTTTAGGTTTCTATGAGCACCTTAGGACCTTTTTGTGTAGTACTCAAATTAGAAGTAGCTCTACTAACTTTAATGGAGCTTGGATGCGGGCCTTTGATGTAAACGCCCTTGAATACTACGGAAATCTGGGGGATACTGGTTGGGGTCCTTACTGCATTGAAAGTGGTTGGACCCAAGCCACTATTCTCACTGGTTTATTAGCACAAGAACTGAATCTGAGTCTGATTAAGTAACTTTGGGGGTAGAAATATGAGCCAGCAAAGGGAATTGCGAGGAGGATTAGTGCGGATTCGTTCCGTGTATCAAACCTTAGCACCGGCAGAACGAAAAGTCGCCGACTACATTTTTGAAAATTACGAGCAAGTGATTTACCTGTCCGTCACCCAGCTCGCGGAGGGTGTGGGTGTGGGGGATTCTACCGTGATTCGCTTTTGCCAAAACGCTGGCTTTAGGGGCTACCAAGAACTTAAGCTAGTATTAGCTAGGGACTTGGTAGAACCATCGGAAGACCTTTCTGGTGGAATTACCTTTGATGATTCATTGGAGGTGATGGCCAGAAAGGTGAGTTCCGCTAATAAAAACGCCCTAGAAGACACCACGAAGATGCTTGATCTAGTAGAACTAGAACGGGCCATAGAGGCCTTAGTGCAGGCTAGAAAGATCGAATTTTACGGAGTAGGTGCCTCAGGCATAACCGCCCTAGATGCTAAGAATAGGTTCATGCGCCTTGGTTTAATTTGCGATGCGGCCACCGACTCCCATATTCAAATGATGTCTGCAGCGGTTTTAGATGAACGTGATGTGGTCATGGGGATTTCCTTTAGTGGAAGTACCAAAGACGTGGTGCAAGTGGTGAATAAAGCAAAAGAACGGGGGGCTACCGCCATCTGTTTGACCGCCTATGCCCGCTCACCTTTGGCTAATGAAGCGGACATTAAGTTAATCAACGCCTCGGTAGAGACTCCCCTAGGTAGTGGAGCCCTCCGCTCGAAAATTGCCCAACTCCATATTCTTGATTTACTTTATACAGGGGTGGCTATGCGTTTGGGTAGCAAGGGGCGAATTTATACCGAATTGACTGCAGAAGCAGTTTTAGACAAGTTGTATTAGGAAGGAACGAGCACTGTGAATGCATTAGAACAAGTCAAAAACGGACTGATTGTTTCTTGTCAAGCCCTGGAAGAAGAACCCCTCCATGGACCAATGTTCATGGCAGCCATGGCCCGGGCAGCTGCCTTAGGTGGAGCTGTTGGAATAAGAACTAATGGAGTACAAGAGGTGGAAGTGATCAAGAGGATCACAGGGCTTCCTGTAATCGGAATTAAAAAAGTTACTGACCACAACGGGGCAATGTCCATCACCCCAACCTTCGCCCACGCTGAGGCTTTAGTCAAAGCAGGCGCGGA
>JAAZLB010000214.1 GCA_012799535.1 Bacillota bacterium
CGACCATCCTGATTAACTACTAAGTGGTAATCACCTGGAGCGATCAAAGCCTTGCCGTTTTCTACTAAATCCCCGTGACTCGCTTCCTTCACTGGAAAGGGAAAGAGACCATCTAGACGTTCTGCAAAACTGCGGGTAAAATCTTTGGGCATGTGTTGAACCACAATAATGCCGGCAGGTAGATTAGGGGGAATTTGCGAAAAAACCTCTTCTACAGCTTTAGGTCCCCCAGTTGAAGAACCGATAATGACCAGCCTAGTGGCTGCACCCTTCGACGGTTCTGGAAAGGTGGGTGGTTTTTTACGCTTTGGAGCTACAGCTGCGGATGGTCTTTTAGGTTTAGGAAATTGAGCAGCGGCTGCCAAACGTACTTTATGCGTGATCTCCTGGGCTACTAAGTCCATATCAAGGGAGATAGCCCCAGAAGGTTTGGCCACAAAATCCACAGCCCCTAAAGACAAAGCCTGTAATGTAGTCTCTGAACCCTTTTTGGTCAAGCTACTAAGCATGACTACAGGCATGGGTTTGTCCTTCATGATGTGGCGTAATGTTTCTAAGCCATCCATTACAGGCATTTCCACATCAAGGGTAACCACATCCACTTCTAGTTGGGCCAGTTTCTGGAGAGCGTCTTGCCCGTTACGGGCGTAACCAACCACTTCCAGATCTGGTTCTGCATCTATTATCTCAGTAATGACTTTGCGCATAAAAGCACTGTCATCTACGACCAAAACCTTAATAGGCACCATGTATCACCTCAAATCTCAATAGGTTCTTTGCCTATAGCTGTTACTGTTACTACACCGTTTTCCACAAAAAAACGCATTTTTCGCCCATGGCTACCTTTTACGTCTTTTCCACTGATGGGAATCTGGTATTTGGCAAGGTGTTCCATTACTGCGACAACGTTTTGTTCACCAATGCTAACACTATTGACATTTAAGTTGGGAAAAAGATTGGCCCCGCCAGCTAATTTGGCTTGGAGCCGTGATTTTTGGGCACCTAAGCGTACCGCTTCTTCAATCATGGCAGGGATTCCCGTATCAGCATATTTACCTGGTAACGCATCTGGATCATTGGCGCGACTTTTTGGTAGAAAAATATGACCCATGACCCCAACTTTTGCTGCACTATCGTATAAAGCCACACCAACGCAGGACCCTAAACCAACAGTGGTCAGGATGCCCTCTGTCTTTAGCGAGCAAATCTGCCCCATATTCACAAACAACTCTACCATTACATTTCCTCCAGGCCTAGGATACGAGCTATTTTATCAAAATCTTCCTGATCTGGAAGGAAAATTATGTTACCCTCTATAGCCTCTCCATCTGCAAAAAACTCAGTACGGATCACCGTAACCTCACTAATAACTTCTGCACCTGCCAAAACGCTCTCCCAAACTGCCCCAGCCATGTCAACGGCAACACCGGGAATGCTGGGGGCCATCAAGAGATTGGTCATCTTGGAAAGCGCGTTTAAATAAGAGGTAATCATAATGTTACCCAACTCCTGGAGTGCGGAAAGGGCTAGTTCATTCACTTCACCACTATCATCGCCAGTTAAGAGACGTACCAAGTGCATGGCACTATCATAAGGAAGCATGAAAGCCATATGTCCTCCTACGTCTCCAGAAACTACAATGAAGATACCTACCACTACTTGCTCCAACCCACCTACATATTGAGCGGCTTCAGTAAAGGGTAATAGGCGTGCTTCTGGGACTACAAGTTGAAAAAGTTTACCACTTAACATTTGGGAGAGAGCGGTGGTCGCGTGTCCTGTTCCGATGTTAGCTAATTCCTTGAGGAAATCTAACTTGGCTTCATTCATGGGACTCCCCCCTACGAACTGATTTTTCGTAACGACTCCACAACCCGTTCGGCATCAAAGGGTTTTACTAAAAAGTCCTTTGCGCCAGCACTAAGGGCCTCTATAACCATTGGTTTTTGTCCCATTGCACTACATACAATGATCTTTGCGTCAGGATCTATTTTCATGATTTCTTTGATTGCAGTGATGCCATCCATTTTCGGCATGGTAATATCCATGGTCACCATATCCGGTTTTAATTCTTTGTACAAGGCAATAGCTTCTTCCCCATCCCCTGCTTCCCCAACGACAGTGTAACCGTTCTTTTCGATTACGTTTTTTAATGTCATGCGCATAAATGCGGTATCGTCGGTAATTAGTACTGTTTTAGCCATTTGTTCATCTCCTATCTAAATTAGAGTACTATTGTCGAGAATTAGGGCCACGTTACCATTGCCTAAGACTGTTGCACCGGCTATGCCCCGTATATCACTCACAATGCCACTCAGGGACTTAATTACAATTTCCTGCTGACCAATGAGATCCTCCACTATGAAACCAACTTTTTGCCCTCTGATTTCCACAATGATGACTGGGAGGGGTCCTTCAGATTCTAAGTGGTTAAAACCTAGGACTTCCGCCAAGTCATAAAGGGGTAGAACCTCATTACGTAGAAGGATTACATCATGTTGCTGTACAGTCTTGATTTGACTGCGCTCAATTTGAATGTTCTCTCGCACCGCCTGAATGGGAATTGCCAATGTTTCCCCATCAACCACTACTAAAAGGGCCTTAATGATGGCAAGTGTTAGAGGCAATTTTATGATGGTGCGTAAGGATTGTCCTGGTACGCTTTCCATATCGATTGTCCCACTAAGGGATTCTACCGTTGTTTTCACCGCATCTAACCCTACCCCACGGCCAGAGAGATCAGTCACTTCTTCAGCTGTACTGAAGCCTGGATGGAAGAGTAAGTCAACCGCTTCACGGACTGTAATTTCTCCAGTATCTGCTGGCAATAAGCCCCTTTGGATACCTTTGTCACGAATGCGATCCACATCTAAACCTTGACCATCATCACTAATCTCAATAAGAATATGGCTACCTTCGTGACGGGCGCCAAGGCGGATCGTGCCTGTGGTAGGCTTGCCGTTGGCAAGGCGCACTTCTCGCGACTCCAAACCATGATCAATGGAATTACGAATTAAATGTACGAGGGGATCCCCGATCTGATTTACAATGGAACGGTCCAATTCGGTTGTTTCTCCGAAAATCTCTAGGTTAATGTCCTTCTTGCTGGACTGAGCTAAGTCCCGGACCATTCGTGGAAAGCGGTCAAAGACTTGTTTAATGGGGACCATCCGTAGGCTCATGGCTGCATATTGCAGTTCAGTTGTGACCCTGTCAAGCTGGGCCAAGGCACTTTTCTGATCTGCGTTATCTTCGTCTTTAGTCATCTCCACAACCTGAGTACGACTAATTACTAATTCTCCTACTAAGTTGATAAGCTTGTCCAAACGCTCTGTTTCCACCCGCACTAATGCTTCCTGGCGTTGAGTACGAATTGGAGACACCCTTGGTTCTCCACGTGTAGCTGCGGTTTCCAGGCGGGCACGGTTAGGGACAGCTTTCTCATCAGTGGGCGCAATAGAAAGAGTTTTATCACTGTCTAGGTCCAGAGCCGCAACATCCGCTTTCGCAATTTCTGAAATACCTTCTATTATTCCTTGAATCTTTTCAGCTGATTCTTTGGTTAAAATAATCAGTCCAAATTGATTGTCAAACTTTTCGTCCTCCAGATCTTGAGCGGAAGGATTGCTTTGGATAATAGTGCCTACTTCTTCTACCGCTTGAAACACCGTATAGACCCGCACAGATTTGAGGATGGTGTTTTCCCGTAAAGTGACTATTACTTTAAAGGAGTTATAGCCCTGTTCTAACCCTTGCTTGATGGTTTCTCGGTTGAACTCATCAAGTTCTACTGTGAGATTGGAAGCGAACTCTGTGCTCTCAGGGGCTGAATCGCCGTTTCCATTGATCAATGCTTCTAGAGCGGCGATCTCTTCTCGAAAAGAGCTGATCGGTTCTTCATTAATAGTTTGTTCAAGTAACACCTCGAGGGTGTCCACGGAGCTAAATAGAACATTGATCACATGGGGCTCCGGCTGGAGCTCACCATTGCGTAATAAATCTAAAACACTTTCCATCTCATGGGTAAACTCAGCTAATTCATCAAAGCCCATTGTTCCAGCCATGCCCTTAAGGCTATGGGCGGCCCTAAACATCTCATCCAAAATGGCTTTATCGGCAGGATTATTTTCAAAGCTGAGCAAATCGTCATTTAGAGATTGAAGATAATCTCGGGCCTCAGCGGCAAATACTTCCTTGAATGCATTGATGTCCATTGCTCTCCCCCTTCTTGCAACGAATTCCCGTTCCCCCAATATCCACTAGCGTACACTCACAATACGATCTTTCTGAGTTGCAATCTCTGTAATGCGCACCCCAAACTGTTCTCCAACTACTACTACTTCGCCCTTGGCAATCAGAGTATCGTTGGCAAAAAGTTCAATAGGCTCACCGTGCAAGGATTCTAGCTCCATGATGTGACCCGGTCCAAGGCGTAAAATATTATCAATGGACATGCGGGTACGCCCGAGAATAGCTCGAACTTGTACTGGAATTCCTCTAATGAGGTCCACGTTTAGATTACCTAGATCCGGCCCTGCAGGAGTACTATCCTGCGATACTGGCGTAGGAGGTACTGGATCAGCAGGTTTTTGTTTTCTCAAGTCGGTCCAAGTTGCACTTATTGGTTCATCTACAACTTGTTTTTCGGTTAAATAAGGTTCCTCTTCTGGTGGTAAGAGGCTCTTAGCCATTTCTTTGGCAAAATCAGTCTCAACAATTTGCAAAATAGTGCTATCCACTAAATTTTCAATTTCGATTCTAAAGGCTATGGTAACCACAGGATCCTGTTGAGGGATACCATCGGTCAAAGTATCTTGCGATAAATCGCGCCGATCGGTACTTGGAGGTGAAATGTCAATAAACCTGCCAAATAAATCCGACATGGCTGTAGCTGCTGAGCCCATCATCATATTCATGGCTTCGGTTACAGCACTTAAATAAAGTTCATCTACGGTTTCTGGTAAGTCAGTTCCGTCCCCACCCATCATGAGGTTACCGATTACTAAAGCGTCCCGTTCTCGAATTACTAAAAGATTAGAACCGGATAAACCTGCACGATATTCCACATTAACAATAATACAGGGGACCGGATAAGACTCTGTAACCACTTGAGGCGTGCTCATGTAAATCGAGGGAACCGTGATCCTCACTTTGCGGTTAACTAAAGTACTTAAGGCGGTGGCAGCGGAGCCCATGGAGATATTTCCGATTTCTCCCAGAATGTCTTGCTCAAGTGAGGTCAAATAGTCATCAATGTTCAAGCTTTGGGGAGGATCATTCTTGTTTTCTTGGCTTTGCGCATGTTCGTTCAGGAGGGCATCTAATTCCTCTTGAGTCATTAAGCCATCATTCATCGTTCGCCCCTCCTTCTGGATCACAGACGCTGGTAATTACTACACCTAATCTTGATCCAAGTACTCCTGGGGTTCCTTTAAACTTGGTCATGGAACCTACCTTAATATCTAAAGTCTCGTTCTTTTTACGGTCCAAGGGAATCACATCACCTTCCGCTAAGTCTAGCAAATCTTGTACCGGCAGAACCGTACAGCCTAATTCTACTTCTACAGGTACAATGGCCGCACGCACTTTAGACTGCAGAAGCTCGATTCGAGCAGGATCAGGCTGCTGTAGGGACTCAAACATTCTAATTTGCGTCAAGTTTTTCATAATCGGCTCTAAGGTCCGATGTGGTAAGCAAATACTGATCATTTCACTCACTTCGTTTAAATCGAAACGCATAGTGACTAAGGCGATTACATCCCGGTCTGATGCTACTTGAAGAAATTGTGGATTGTTTTCCATGTAATCTAGTTCAAAACGAAGTTGTGCCACTTCTTGCCAAGCATCACCAAGCAGGGAGGCAAATACACTAATTACTTGTTTTTTGAGCACCGCGGTTTCAATATCCGTAAGTCCTCTTGTACGCCCAATAGGTTCTCCGTCCCCGCCACAGAGACGGTCGTGGAGCAAAAAGGCTATGTCAGGAGTAAGTTGCATGACTGCATAACCATCTAAGGGGTTTACCTTAAACACGTTTAAGACTGAGGGATTAGGCAAAGAACGTACAAAATCCCCAAAGAGCATTTGTTCAATAGAGTGGACTCTGAGCTCCACTTTATTTCGTAGTTTCGCCGACATAAGCCCTGAGTAGGTTCGGGAAAATTGATCGTGGATTCTCTGTAAGGCCCGGATATGTTCCTTGGAGAATTTGTTGGGTTTACTAAAATCATAGAGCGGTTCTTCCGCGTCCAAGTTATCTGCTTCTAATTCAAGTTCTGGCTGGGAGGCCGCCCTAATCAGCATATCAATTTCTTCTTGCGATAAGATATCATGCAATAAACCCACCTCCTTCTAAGGTTAGGTAAATGAGAGAGCTCGCGTTCAATCAAGGCTCTCTCATTTATATCGACAGATCCGGAACAAATCTTAACTGAAAAAACTTAATTAACAATGCATTTGACCTATTCAACAGCGGACATATCATCTGTAGGCAAATTTTGGAGTTGAATTTTCTCGTCGCTGGTTAAAATCTTATCAACTTCCAGAAGGATCAGCAAACGATCATCGAGTTGCCCTACACCAGCTAGATAGTCTGCGCGTAAGCCTGCAATACTGCTTGGCGGTGGCTCAATGGCGCTTTCTGGCAAACGGACAGTTTCTGTCACCGCATCAACTACAAAACC
>JAAZLB010000215.1 GCA_012799535.1 Bacillota bacterium
CACGCCCCCCCTTACACCACCAATAAATCGGATCTGGTCCCCTTCGATGGCCATACGTCCACCTCGCCCAAAGCCCCCTTGGCGACGCTTCAGATCGGAGTTGATTTTATCCACATCTAAGGGCACCTGGGCCGGAAAACCTTCCATAATCCCTACTAGACTTGGCCCATGGGATTCGCCTGCAGTAAGTAGTCTTAAAACCCGCATCTTTTTCACCCCACAATGATCTTGTGCAAAGTCTGGGAAAACCCTGGGAAAGAAATCGCCCCACACTCCCTATCCTGAATCTCGACCTTTCCCTCTGCAAAGAGAGCAGCAACCTCCAAGGCTAAGGCCAGACGATGATCCCCATGACTATGTACTTTGGCCCCCCCAAGCTTAGTTGGACCACTAATTTCTAAGCCTTCCGGCTGTTCCACAATTTGGGCGCCTAACTTGGTTAATTCGGAGGTAAGACTAGCCAAGCGATCTGATTCTTTGAGGCGCAGTTCCCCCGCGTCCCGAATCATGGTTCTCCCCAACGCTTGTGTGGCTAAAACCGCTAAGATCGGAATCTCATCCAACAATAGGGGTATTAACTCTCCTTCTACTGTGACACCAGTTAAGGTGCTACCGCGCACTAATAGGTCACCTACCGGTTCGCCACCCCACTCCTCTGAATCTATTATCTCCAAATGGGCACCCATAGCTTGTAAAACCGTCAAAAAGCCTAAGCGGGTAGGGTTTAGACCCACCTTTTCAATGATTAGCTCAGAGCCAGATAACCCCACAGTAGCCCCTATTAAAAAGGCCGCGGAAGAAAAATCACCAGGAATCACATGTATTTGGCTTTGTAGGGTGCGACCACCTACAATTTCGATTTGATTACCCTTTCTTACAATGGGAGCACCACAACTTTGTAACATCCGTTCAGTATGATCCCGGGAGGGGATCCGTTCTATAATCGTAGTGGTATCCCTAGCTTGCAAACCTGCCAAAAGAAGGGCAGATTTAACTTGGGCACTGGGTACAGGTAATTCGTAGTGGATCCCTTGCAAATCCCCACCGAAAATGGTGAGGGGAGCGGTTGTCCCCCCCATAGCTCCATGAACTTTGCACCCCATGAGGCTAAGGGGGTCTATTATCCTACCCATGGGCCTTTGTCGCAAAGAAAAATCCCCATCTAAGGTACTCTCAAAACTCTGTCCCCCTAAAACACCAGCCATGAGTCGCATGGTCGTACCTGAATTACCACAATCTAGTACCTTGTGGGGCGAGTTAAAGCTAAGGTTTTTCCCCTCTACAAAAACTGACCCCTCTTGATAACTAATCTGTACCCCTAGATCTTGTAAAATCTCTAGAGTCCTGACTACATCATCTCCATAATTAAGGCCTACAATTTGAGAAGTTCCCTGGGCTAAGGCACTGATTAATAAAGCCCGATGGGATATGGACTTGTCCCCTGGAACGGAAGTCTTTCCTTGGATCTTCACTCCCCGTCCCCCTCTAGGCAGGCTACTAAGCGATTAAGTTTATGTACTAAAGCCCGATACTTTTCCGGTTTTAAAGATTGGGGTCCATCAGAAAGGGCTTCTTCAGGGTGATGGTGTACTTCAATAATCAAACCGTGTGCTCCCACAGCCATTGCCCCTTTAGCCAAGGGTTCTACTAAATTCCACTGTCCTGTCCCATGGCTAGGATCCACTATTACAGGCAAATGGCTCAATTGCTGCAATACTGGTACTGCACTTAAATCTAAGGTATTTCTAGTATAATCATTAAAGGTGCGAATTCCCCGTTCACAAAGGACTACCTGATGATTACCAGACACCATAATGTATTCCGCAGATAATAAAAGCTCCTCTATAGTGGCGGCAAAGCCCCGTTTTAAAAGTACTGGTTTATCTTGGGAACCTACTTTCTTTAAAAGGGCATAGTTTTGCATATTGCGAGCTCCAATCTGAAGCATGTCCACATAGTCACTGACTAGGTCTACCTCTTCTGGGGAGACTACTTCCGCAACAACGGGCATCCCTACTGCTTGACCCGCTGCTTGTAAAAAGCGTAAGCCTTCTTCTCCTAAGCCTTGGAAGCTATAGGGAGAGGTGCGCGGTTTGTAGGCTCCACCTCGCAAAATCTGGGCAGAACCTTGGATTGCTTGGGCTATTTCCATCACTTGCTCCCTACTTTCCACTGAGCAGGGTCCCGCGATAAAGGCTCGATGTTTGCCCCCTAACTTTACTTGCCCAACCTGTACAACTGTATCTGCAGGGTGAGTGTCGCGACTAGCTAACCGAAACTGTTCCATAATCCCTATCCCCCATCTCCCTTCATTCTATCGAACACAGGGAAAAGCGTCAATTGCAAGAAAAACCGACCTCCACGGGGAAGGTCGGCATTTCTTGAGTAATACTTAAGCGGCCATGCTCAAGGACTGAACTAAAGCTTGCAAGGTGCTAGCTGCATCACCTGCTACGAAAATGCAGTGGGGAGCGTCATACAAGGTGTTCGGTACTCCCGCATAACCAGGCGAACGATCTAGGTTATAAACTACTACATGACGAGCCTTTTCCACATGCAAAATAGGCATACCATAAATGGGTGTCCCTTCATGGGTGTTGGCTGCTGGGTTGATAACGTCATTAGCCCCCACCACCACAACCACATCCACATCCTGAAATTGATCATTGATCTGATCCATTTCATACATCAACTCGTAGGGTACATCCACTTCCGCTAACAGCAC
>JAAZLB010000216.1 GCA_012799535.1 Bacillota bacterium
GTTTCTGGTGAAGCGTTCTTTAACACCCGTTTCACCATGTTTGCAGGTAGTTCTTCCAAGAAGTCAGCTGCATCATCTACGTACAATTGATTAATTAAAGAACCTACCTCTTGATCTGTAATTGCTCCAATAATATGCTCTTGCATATCGCTAACAAGATACGCAAAGATTTCCGCAGCCCGATCCTTAGGTAAGGCGCGGAACACTAAGACTGCATTTTCCGGACTAAGTTCTTCGATTAAAATAGCAATGTCCGCATCACGCAACAGAGGCAATTTTTGGCGAATAGTTTTGAAGTCCTTTTCTTTCAATAATTGTTCTAAATCCCGCAACTCCATAATTTCCATCTTCTCGTCCTCCCCTGTTCCTAGTGTAACACGTCAGGGCTTTACCTGCAATTGCCACAAAAAAACCCCGGGGGTACGGGGGAAACCTCAACCGGAATAACTAATTTGCCCGCAACCACTTGAAGTCTGGGCAATCCCCTTGAAATATTGCCTCTAAAAATTCTGTTACATGAGTGATAGGTATTATCTCAACACCTTCTGTAACGAGAGAAACACTATCCCAGTTCTCACTGGGAATGTATACAGTTTTCACTCCAGCCTGTTTGGCGCCATAAAGTTTAGGATGGAGCCCCCCGACAGCCTTCACCTTACCGCGGATGGAAATTTCCCCAGTAACTGCAATGTCTTGGGGTACAGGTAAATTCTTAACTGCACTAATGATCGCAGTAAGAATAGCCACACCAGCGGAGGGGCCATCGATATTACCGCCACCAACAACGTTCACATGCACATCGTAATTATTTAGTTCTTCACCAGTTAGGGCTCGAAACACAGAAGCTGCGTTAAACACACTGTCTTTTGCCATGCTTCCCGCGGTATCATTAAAACGCACTAAACCCTTACCTGGCTCTTTGCTAGGAAAGGCTACCGCTTCAATTTCTAAAATGGAGCCTAAATAACCACTGACACCAAGACCTAAAACCCGCCCCACCTCTTTAGTGGGAGAGGCTTTGGTACCAACATAAGAACTAAGACGTGCTGATTGGATGACCTCTTGCATATGGGCCTTGCTAACAAAGACTCGCTCCTGGCCACTAGCACCATCGTACAGTGCCACACCATGGGCATCTGCCAAAAGGCGCGTTGCTCGGCGACCTTCAATAGTGTATTCGGCAACTAAATCCGCGACACCCTGCTCTAATTCGGCATTGAGACGTTCTGCGGCCGACTCCACAATTTGCACAATATTTGGTGGAGTGAGAGGGTTAAAAAACACCTCCGCACAACGGGAACGAAAAGCAGGGCTAATCTCCGATGGATCCCTTGTGGTTGCCCCAATTAAAACAAAATCTGCAGGCGCCCCTTTCGTAAAGAGCTGATGAATGTATTTAGGAATTTGGGGATCATGGGGATCATAATAAGAGGACTCAAAAAGCACCCGCTTGTCCTCTAAAACCTTGAGGAGCTTATTTTGCAAAATTAGATCTAATTCCCCAATTTCATCAATAAATAAGACCCCGCCATGGGCTTCAGTAACCAAGCCCAGTTTTGGTTCTGGTACTGAACCTTCTGCCAAATCCCGTTTAGCTCCCTGATAAATAGGATCGTGCACCGAGCCTAGAAGGGGGTTTGTCACTTCCCGGGGATCCCAGCGTAAGGTGGTTCCATCTACTTCTATGAAGGGAGCATCCTCCGCAAAAGGGGTGTAACTCTTGGCTTTAGCATATTGTAAGGCTAGGCGCGCTACAGTTGTTTTTCCCACTCCCGGCGGCCCATAAACTAAAATATGCTGCGGATAGGGGGAACTTAATTTAGTCAAAAGAGATTTGATGGCCTCTTCTTGCCCGATCACTTCTTCTAGGGTTTGGGGTCGCATCAATTCAGTCGTAGAGCGCGCCAAATTGCGCTGTTCAAGAAGTTCTAGTTCAGCGTATTTTTTTAAGGTCTGGGCATTGTCTGGGCCCGTCTCTTCCTTCAGGACCTGAAGACGAATTTCCTTAATATAGTCCAAATGGCGCTCTTGCATTTTCGCACTGATTTTCCGTTCTAGCTCATCCTCTACAGTACGTCGGGCTAAAACCTCTGCAAGATAA
>JAAZLB010000217.1 GCA_012799535.1 Bacillota bacterium
AAGGTACCCTCTTCCTCTTGAATCTCCATAAATAAATCATCGCCAAAAAGATCGTCAAAATCAAAGTCAGAGGCGAATCCAAGGCTACTTAGGCAAAGTACTAAAGAAAGTACTAACAGGCTAATCGTCTTTCGCATTTATTGACCTCCTAGCGATTCACCCGTTCAACATAGGCTTTAGTAAAGACGTGATCGGGTATTTCATTTGTAGATAGTTCACTCAAGCTCATTTGGGTTTTTTGCCCTTCTACTAACTCATCAATGAAAATCATCTGGACAGGAATTAAATTATCGCCAACCTTAGCGTATTTAGGATAGAGATTGGTCCGCATCAAGCGTCGATTTAGGCTATACTCTTCTACTTTAAGCACTAACTCCGTATCCTTAGTAATCCAAACCTTAGAATAGGGTACAGAGGCATTATCACTTTGGGCAGCTAAACTCACAACATAGACTGCGAAGTTGCCAAGTTTACCCTCTTCATAGCCCTCAATTTCATAAGAGGTTGCATAACTTTCTACCACGAAGTCAGAATTTCGAGCATCTGAGTCCTGGAAATTCTCCTTCAAAGAAGTGTGGGCAAATTTTCTACTAGAAGGATCATACATCCACAAGCTATCTCCATCACGCAAGTATCCCTGCCCCTTATTTGCTACAGGTTCTTGGATTAAGAGCAAGAATTTCTCCCCGTTATTTCTACTAAACTGACGAATAACGATTTTTTCTATACCCTTTTCAGGATCTTCCACAATCATATTAACCAACGCGGAAAAATCCGTATTTTCGAAACTAGATTTCTGTTCGATCCGCTCTAAGAGTGCTTCTATATGGGCAAAATCCTGAGCATGACTAACGGCACTCCAGGCCAGAATAAAGACCATTAAAGCTGTGACAAACTGTATTCTTTTCATGAAATCCCCCCCTAAGTATGTGAACCAAGTGCTTTCATGGGTGACAATTTTGCCGCCGCCTTCGCGGGCCAATAGGCAGCAATCAAGCTAATGACGATTACCAAAACTGTGTTCAACACAAGACTACCTTTAGAGATAACAAAAGATAATCTACCTTCGTTCAAGAACATTTGCATAGCTGGATCCTTCGTTATTCCTACTCTGCCTAGAATAAATACGAGAACCCCACTCAAAACTAAGCCAGTGACAACCCCAAGGAGGCTCACTAAAGTAGCTTCCCAAAGGAAAATGCGTTTAACCTGCTTTTTATGCATTCCAAAAGCACGCATAGTCCCAATCTCCCTAGTTCGCTCAATCATGATCATTCTGAAAGTATTGGTGATGCCCACCATAGTCACGAAAAGGAGAATTAGAAACACCACAAGCGCAATTTTATCCAAAACTCCTACAACCTGTTCAATAGGTTCCATGATTTCGTTAATCCCCATAACTCTGTAGCGTGTTCCTTCCCAAGGCTGAACAGGTTCCTTTTTGTCATTAGGAGTAATAGGCATCCCGGCCACAGATACAGAGACTTCTGGTTCTTCTTCCTCGATCTCATCATCAGATCTTAAGCCCTCTCGAAAATCCCGGGCAACAGCTTCTGCTTGAGATAAATCATGAATAGTCAAATACAAATTTTGAAACTCATGGGTATCTAGTCCTAAAAGTTCATTAAGATAAGCACGATGGGCATAAGCAGAGGATATTCCAAACATATCTTGGTCCTTAACAAACGCTTCTACTTG
>JAAZLB010000218.1 GCA_012799535.1 Bacillota bacterium
AATGGCTAAGGCTCCTAAAGTAGCTATGGTCATGAGGAAATGTTCATCAAAAATCTGCCCCTTTTTAATATTGCGGATTGCTTGGAAAATGACTTCATAACCAGCTAGGAAATACGCGAAAATAAAAAGTCCGTTGCGACCTAGACCTTGGGGAACAAATAAGGCAACGATAAAACTAAGAATACCTCCGGCAAAGGCCAGGTTTCTGGGGGTATATAACTGGAGTTTTTCCTGGACGGGCTTCTGTTCAGAAACAATCACCCCCGGCTCTAAGCTGGTTACGATCTCCTGCAAAGTGTCCTTCAGCAGGGCTTGGTCTGTTCCGTTAACTTCCAGAAAAATTCGACTAGAGGAAAAATCCACCCTGGCCTCTTCTACATATTCTAATTGGCTGGCAGCAACTTCGATTTTACCTGCACAGCTAGCACAATCTAATCCTTCTAAATGGTAGATTACGCGCATCTATACCACCTCAACTATCCCGTTCTTGAATGTGTTGGTAACCTTGATCAAAGATTGCTTTGACGTGGTCGTCATCTAGGGAATAATAAACTACTCGTCCTTCTTTACGGAACTTCACCAATTTGGCTTGTTTTAAAACCCGCAACTGATGGGAAATGGCCGACTGGCTCATGTTTAGTAGATGGGCAATGTCACACACACACATCTCCGCTTGGAAAAGGGCGTACAGGATGCGAATCCTGGTCGTATCACCAAACACTTTAAAGAATTCCGCTAAGGTAAAAAGCTCCTCTTCGGCAGGCATAGTTTGCCTTACCTGTTCCACAATTTCTTCATGGATCACGGTTACATCGCAGCAAGGATCATGTTGTATACTCATTTGCTACCTCCTCTTCTACCAACATATGAATATCTGTTCATGTGTTCATATATAGAGTATACTTCTCCCTAATTTAAGAGTCAAGGGAAAACAAAAAAGCCCCTGGATTAATCCAAGGGCAACCTGGTGAGATCCTCGTATGTTAGTCAATCAAAAACACTACAGAATATTGGGCAAGAAAATCGTATACATCTAGTGCTTGGAGAATGGCCTGGGCATCTTGATCGCTTATAATCACGTTGGTTTCAGTGGTACCCGTAACCTCTAAGCCTTTCACTACTAGGGGTGATACTTTGACTGTCCCATTAGGTTGGATACGGCGGAGTAACTCCGGGCTAAGTTCCCTTCCATAAGAAGCGATACCCGCTGTTTGAAGAAAGTCGTAAGTAACAGTCACCCCCGCATAAACTAACTGCCCAGATTCAGAGTAGACCCGCGGACTCATGCCCCGCTTCAAATTTAGTCCTCTGGCGTCCACGATTAAGCCAGTATACACTAACCCTTGGCGAATTAACTCTTCGTTTCCCAGATCAAGTTCCACCCTCCGAATGTTGAATTCATCCCATTCCATTTCTACCCCTTCTGCAGCGGTAAAAACTACTGTGGCCCGTTGGGCTCCAGGCGGTGCTGTCACTATGGTGGAGACTTGTTGCCATTGGTGAGGACCAGCTAAGCTTCGGCTTAATTGGGTGGAACGTAAATATTCGCCATGCTCATTGTGAATGTAGACTGAAGCTAGTGTTGGAGCATCTTGCATATCAGTTTTGATACGAACACTAATCTCGTAGCGGGCACCTGCTTCCAGAAGAAATGTCCGACGAAATTCAGCTGGTTTCGCTTGAGTTGTTGCCGAGCTAACCACCAGTACAATTACAAGCAATAAACCACAGAGTGTTTGCCGTGGAATTCTCATTTTATCGACCTCCCGTCAATTCGTTAAATCCTTCGTATTCCTCGCTTCGGATCTGACCTTTATGTAGAAAAGGGGCTTACCCCTTTTCTTAGCCTACAATGAGGACTTGCCCCGCTAGAATATTGTCTAGATCCTCTAAATTGTTCCATTTAGTCAGCTGGGTCAAGGTGACCTTGTAGGTTTGGGCAATTTTGTAGAGGGTATCCCCAATCTCCACTTTGTGGGTGACTGGTTTTGAATCTCTCTCGTATAGATGCATTGGAATCTTGATCATTTTGCCTACAGTGAGTTTGTTGTTAGTGAGTCCATTGGCTTCACGTAGGGCCTCTACAGGTACCTTGTATTGATTGGCTAAGGAACTGGCGTTGTCCCCAGGTTGAACCACATGGTAACTCCATAGGGGTTGCATTGGAAGAATAATTTTTTGACCGATCTGAAGATTATCAAGGGTGATCCCTGGGTTTAGATCTAAAAGTTCTAGAACAGTAGTATCGTAGCGCGCGGCGATTTTTCGTAGGGTGTCGCCGACCACAACTGAATGATGTTGGGGCGATTGGGCAGCCACAACCAGACTAGTACTTAGCACTAGAATACATAAAACACTAAAAAGGATTTTTTTCATTGTTACACCTCCAGACCCTATTATGGATCTGGAAGTGGGCAAAGGCAAAGGTATGTTCTTGCACAGTTAGAAAGAAATTCCGCTTCGTTGTAAAGTCCAGCTCAAAAGTTCTGGTGTAATGTTGACCTGAAAAAAGATCTCCATAAACATGCGGTAGGTTTCAGCTAAATCTACCGGATAGGTATGGGGATAGGCTATGGAATGGAGCCATTCTACTCCCAGTATGCTAAAAATGGATCCCGGTTCTAGCCAGTTAGATGGGAAGGTGGGAATTTGGTAAATGCGTTTATGCCCATCCTTCTCAATTACTCCATAGGGATCTATAACACTATGGGGCATGATCAAGACAAAATCTGGAAAGGGTGGATGATTATTCCAGATTGGCATTTCCGCCATTCCAGCCAAGGTCAAAAGCTCATCGAAGTGGCCGGGCGGGTGCGGGGAGACAAGATGCACCGGGATGGTGCCATAGCTAACACGCATCCTTTGGAAATTATAAGCCCGTTCTAAACAGTTTTCCACATAGGTAGCTAGTGCTTGTCCCCGCGGTTCTTTGCCTAACACTTTGCCTAAGATCTGCAACGACCTAGGTAAGGTCTGTAAACTGTTATCCACAAGAATAACCGGAGTTTCGAGTGTTTTTTCTATTTCTTCCACTAAAAGCATGTTTTGTGGGTCAACTGGTGCGTAATGGACAATTACATCCGGCTTTAGTTCTCGAAGTAGATCCAAGCGCGCAGTCTGGTACTGGTGATCCCAGGTGCCCACAGTTGGTAAATTATGATACTGGGGATCGATCGCAAATTCTAGTTGGGGGCTGAGACCACGATTCCAACCGAGCATAACATCTGGTTCTAAAGCATAAACCAAGAAAAAGCCTAATTCGGTGGTGGCATAAACCTTATTAATCTCAGGGGGCAAGTCAACTTGGCGTCCCCCATCATCCTGAAAGGACATCACTAGAAACTCATAGTAATCTAGCCTTTTGGGAAAAAGCAGGAGAATAAGGATTACGAGGACTACAATCCGCCATTCCCGACAGGTTTCAGGCACAGCCTTTCCTCCTTCCGGATCACCTAGTGAAACAAACACTCTAGAAACTCGTCCAAACTAATGGCTAAGAAGTACTCTGCAAAAGGAAGTCGTGTTAAAAAACTACGCAAGGCATCCTCTTCATAGGGTTGGCCTTGGAGACTTCTGGCGAGCTCTTGCACATCTTTGCGACCGAAGAAATCTCCATAAATCCCCATCTCTGTGATCAATCCTTGTTGCACATTGAGCTTGAGGTTCAACTGACCACCAGGGAAACGTTGAGATTTCTCTAGGGCAAAGGCTGGTGAATGACCATAATTCCAGGACCATTGGGAATAACGAGTTTCAATTAGCCCCTCTATCCGTCTTAGGTCGCCAGAAGTGAGCTCGTAATTCTGGTGTTCATCACCTTGGAGCATGTACCTTAAAAGAATTTTCTTAAATTCCTCAATCTCCAAAGGAGTTTCAAGATAGGGATAAATGTTGGTTACCCTGCTACGTACCGATTTAAC
Source organism: Bacillota bacterium (assembly GCA_012799535.1). Classification (GTDB taxonomy): domain Bacteria; phylum Bacillota; class Limnochordia; order Darwinibacteriales; family Darwinibacteriaceae; genus UBA4996. The sequence goes on from JAAZLB010000218.1 coordinate 3,921, forward strand.
TCCTTTGGAGACTAATTTTTCAGGTCTTACTTGCAAAGCCTCTTGCACAACAGATAAATCAGAGTTGAAAAGTATGGTGCCATGGTGCAAGAGACGGTCTTTAGACCAGTATTGGGCGTTACCGGAAAACTTCTTCCCTTCAATGGTAATATCGTTACGTCCAGAAAACTCCGCCGGAACCCCTAAACTTTGCAAAGCCATGATGACTGGTTTGGTAAATTTCTCAAAATTACTAACCACGTTTTTTTGACTGGGAACAATGAAGGTGAAATTAAGATTACCAAAATCGTGGTAGACTGCCCCTCCCCCGGAAAGTCTGCGTACGACGTTGATTCCGTTTGCTTTAATATAAGCTTCGTTGATTTCTTCGATAGTATTTTGATTACGTCCAATTACTACTGTAGGCTCGTTTTGCCAGATAATGGCCAACTCCTCACCGGGGAATAGCTCGTTAAGGGCGTATTCCTCTAGGGCTAAATTAAAGCGGGGATCGCTGGAATTATTGATAATATTAATCATGTTAGTACCTCTCGTATAGAAAATTCTGCCTCTACTGTTACTTTATGTCACTATAGGTTGCCTGTCAATCTACGGTTCTGGGCAGGATTGAGATTCAAAAGGCAGAAGTAATAGTAAAGAAAGAGGGGAGAGCTTTGCAAGGGGAATTTGTCCGGGAATTCTTTGATCATATCATGCAATATGTGCCGAAGATTCCTACGGTAATTCTAGTTATTGCCGTGGGGGTACTTCTAATTCGTTTTTTAGACAGTATTATCCAGCGCATGTTAGGCGTGGCTAGAATAGAACCTACCTTAATTAGTTTTGTTTCAACGTTCGTTAAGTTTGTCTGTTGGGTGTTTTTGATTGCCACAGTTTTTTCTGTTTTAGGCTTCAGCCAAATTAGTCTCGCGTTTTCCGGAAGTATCGCTTTAGTAATCATGGGTGTGGCCACGAACGCTAATAGCCTGGTACAGGATTTATTATCTGGTTTATTCTTGCTTGCGGAGCCAGACTTCAAAGAGGGAAGCGTTATTCGCCTTAATGCGGTTTTAGGAACTATTGTGGGGATGGATATTAAGAAGACAAAGATTATGGATGGGGATGGAAATATTCATATTGTGCCTAACCGTATGTTTGATGCGAACATTTTCGTAATTCAATGCCCCGATGAAGTTGAGCTAGAGGAAAACAAAACAGCTTAGACCTCATTGTTTTTAAGAGACCCTACGGGGTCTCTTTTGGACAAGAGGAAAATCGGGTACTCTATTAATGAATATGGAGACCTTCTTCTCACAAGAAACAAGGCTTGACTTTACCTTTTATTAGTCCCATTGGGCCGTAACCATTCCTGGCTTGGCTATCTTTATCACAGTAATGTCACTTAATTTGGTCGGTGATGGTTTGCGTGATGCCCTTGATCCGCGTTTGAAGAATGTAGGTTAGGTCTACAGCTAAAATCGTTTTTGACGGTCCCGTTGCGCACGGGACTTTTTATTTTTCTTCTGGCAAAGGCAGGAAATATAACAATCGCTATTGAATTGTTACCGAACTATAATGAATGAAGTTCGGAGGGAGGTGGGAACTTGAGGTGGATTATTGATGCCGATCCTGGTGTGGATGATGCGGCGGCAATTATTACTTGCTTACAGCTGGGATTGGATGTGGTGGGGATTGGCGTTGTGCATGGTAATTCGCCCCTGCAGGATACACTACGAAATGCGCTACGTCTTAAGGATCTCTTACAGAGTGAAGTGCCAGTGTATGCAGGTTGTAGCCGAGCTATTTTAGAGCCTCAGCTTAACGCCACAGAGGTTCACGGTCAGGACGGCTTGGGTGATGTGCGGTGGCCAGCAATCAAAAGTCGCCAAGAACTCACTCATGCGGTGGATATGATTATAGCGGAAAGTCTCCAGCACCCAGGTAATTTAGGCATTTTGGCAGTGGGGCCCTTGACTAATCTCGCTGTAGCCTTAATCAAAGACCCCAGCCTTTCTCAGCGCGTGAGTCGTTTGGTGATCATGGGTGGAACTAGTGGGGCTAAGGGCAATACAACCATTGTGGGAGAGTTCAACTTTGCTGCCGATCCAGAGGCAGCAGCTGTGGTATTAGGTTCGGGCATTCCTATTACTTTGATGCCCTGGGAAACTTGTCTACATAACCTCATTACCCTTGAGCAACTGGAACAGGGGGGCCGAGAAGCTTTGCAGAATCCTGTGGCTCAGCAGTTTCTGCAGATTACCGCAGAGCTACAAAGGAGAACAGAAAGCTACATAGGCAGTCCTGGCTTTTTGCTCTGCGATTTATTGGCGGCTGCTATCATACTTGATCCTCTGGTGATTGAAGAACAAAGGGATGTCTTTGCTGCAGTGGAAACTGCTGGCACTTTTGGTCGTGGTCTGACAGCAATTGATTATGCGGGGGTCAGTGGTCGGGCACCCAATGTCAGTATTGTTTTGAAGGTCAACACTGATCGGGTGGCCGCGCTACTTCGGCAGGCGTTAATTGCTTGAAGATAATGTCAAAAATTTAAGGAGGTTTTTTCATGAAAAGGATAGGTTTAGTACTAGTGTTGTTGGTCTTATTTAGCGCTATGGCAAGTGCCGCACCTTTGAAAGTGGCCCTCTTAATTAATGGGACCTTGGGCGATCGTTCTTTCTTTGACTCCGCCTATGATGGTGTAGTTGCTGCCGAAAAGGAATTAGGAATTAACTTCAAACTAGTTGAAATGGGTTACGATCAAAGTGTTTGGGATCCAACCCTCGCGGATATTGCTGAGCAAGACTATGATGTAATTATCCTCGGAACGTGGCAAATGACTGAAAGTCTCGAGGAAATTGCTCCTTGGAACCCAGATAAAAAGTTCATCATTTTCGATACGTCAGTAGATTATTCTAAGGGCAATTTAGACAATGTATATTCTATTGAGTATAAGCAAAACGAAGGCTCCTTCTTGGCCGGTGCCCTTGCTGCAATGGTAACTAATTCTCAGATGCCCCTTGCCAATTCAGGAAAAGCTATCGGTTTCTTAGGTGGTATGGACATTCCAGTAATTAACGACTTCTTGGTTGGTTATATCGAGGGTGCACTCTACATTGAGCCACAAGTCAAAGTAGACATTTCGTACATCGGAAGTTTTGATGACTCCGCTAAAGGTAAGGAAATGGCCCTAGCTCAGTATAATCGTGGTGTAGATATTGGCTTTAACGTAGCTGGGCAAGCTGGATTAGGTCAGCTTGATGCTGCCAAGGATGCAAATCGTTACGCGATTGGTGTAGACTCTGACCAAGCTTTGCTCTTTGAAACCACAGATCCTGTGAAGGCGGATCTGATCGTAACGTCTATGCTGAAGCGCATTGACAATTCTTTAGTTCGTGCCCTGAAGATGCACATCGAAGGTACTTTGCCCTATGGCGAAGCTGAAGCTTTAGGTTTGGCTGAAGAAGCTGTTGGTCTAGCAGACAACGCCTACTATCAAAAACTCATCAGTCCCGAGTTTAGAGCAGAATTGGAAAAGCTTGCAGAGAAAATCCAAAAGGGTGAAATTCAAGTCAGCTCGGCTCTTGGCATGCCAGCTCAAGAACTTAATGCTCTACGGGACTCTGTACGCCCATAGTATCAAGCGGAGGGTGTGGCTTAGGCTACACCCTCGTTTTCCTAAAGGAGGGTGAGAGTCTATGGAGACTTTATTGGAGATGAAGGCAATCACCAAGGTATACCCTAACGGAGTGATGGCCAATGATCGGGTCGACTTTCAGGTTAACAAGGGAGAAATTCACGCACTTGTTGGTGAGAACGGAGCGGGAAAGACAACACTCATGAAGGTTTTATTTGGTTTGGAGGTTCCAGATGGGGGCGAAGTTTATTACAAGGGTAAACCCTTGCAAGTCACATCGCCACTGCAAGCCATTCGCAATGGCATTGGAATGGTGCACCAACACTTTATGTTAGCTCCATCCCTAACTGTAACAGAAAATCTGGTTTTAGGCGTTGAACCGCGCAAAGGTTTAGCCTTTGATTGGGATCAAGCGGTGCAGACTGTGACGGATTTATCTAAGCGTTATAATTTGCCAGTGGATCCCCTGGCAAAGATCGAAAATATTCCCATTGGGATGCGCCAAAAGGTGGAGATTTTGAAGGCTTTGTTACGGGGAGCGGAGTTGCTGGTTCTTGATGAACCGACAGCGGTCTTGACACCTCAAGAAACGGAGGAGCTGTTTACTGCTCTAGTAGGTTTAAAAGAGCAAGGGCACACCATGATTTTCATCTCTCACAAGTTGAATGAAGTAAAGCAGATCACTGATCGGATTACTGTGATGCGGGGTGGGCGAATTGTGGGTGTGCGAGACACAGCTGAAGTATCTGAAGCGGACATTTCACGATTAATGGTAGGCCGTGATGTAATCTTGAAGATTGACAAACCGCCGGCCAAACCCCAGAAACGTATTCTTGAGGTCCAGAGCCTGAGCTACTTTACACCCGAAGGTAAAGCCTTGTTACAGGATGTGTCTTTCAGTGTCCGAGCAGGGGAAATAGTGGGCATTGCCGGCGTAGAGGGCAATGGGCAACGAGAGCTAGTAGAGATTCTTACTGGGTTGCGAAGGCCTCATGGGGGAGTCATCAGCGTAGATGGGTACCAAATGCGCGGTTCAACACCACGCCAAATGCGTGATTTAGGGGTGGCTCACATTCCTGAGGATCGCATGCTCCACGGGGTTGCCAATGAGGCGTCCATTGAAGAAAATCTAATTGCTGACCGTGTACAAATGCCCGAGTACACACGTAAGATTTTTCTCAAGACGGAGGCAATTGCATCTAATGCCCAGACTCTAGTGACTGAATTTAACGTCCGAACGCGTTCGCCTAAAACCCCAATAAAAATGCTTTCTGGTGGTAATATTCAGAAGGTAGTGGTTGCCCGGGAGTTCTCTTCGAACCCCAGATTGGTAATCGCTAATCAGCCTACACGGGGAGTGGATGTAGGTGCTATTGAGTTTATTCACAAGAAATTAGTAGAAATTTGCAGAGCTGGGGCAGCAGTATTGCTGATTTCTGCGGATTTGAATGAAGTCATGAGCGTTAGTGACCGACTTTTGGTGATCTATGGTGGTCAGATTGTCGCGGCTTTTCCAGAGGCTAATGAGGTTAGCGAAGAAGAGTTGGGCTTGTATATGCTCGGTATTCAGACTCAAGGAGATACCCAATTGAAGGAGGCTTTAGCATGATCAGTCGTGAGCTTGTCTTTGAGATTGGGCGAACGCTTATAGCTATTATGCTCGCTTTACTTTTAGGCTTTATCATCATTCTTCTCGTAAGTGAGGAGCCACTAGAAGCGTTCCAGCATTTTGTGCTGGGACCATTGACCACAACTCGGCGAATCGGTAACTGGATTGAAGCCACTATTCCTCTTGTGTTGACTGGTTTGGCTGTTTCCATTGCCTTTCAAGCAGGGCAATTCAATATTGGGGCGGAAGGTCAACTCTTTTTCGGAGCCGTAATCGCTACTATTGTTGGTATTTCTGTTCCGTTGCCCATGTATGTCCATGTCTTAGTGGCCCTATTAGGAGCAATGTTAGGCGGTGCCTTAGTTGGGGCAATTTCAGGCCTCATGAAGGCACGCTGGGGCGCGAGTGAGCTCGTGTCTTCACTCATGCTCAACTACGTTTTTTATCGGTTTGGCTTGTATTTAATCAATCATCACTTTAGGGACCCGAATGCTGGTGCCATGGTTTCTTACCGCTTGCCCGAGACCGTTTGGTTACAATGGATTTGGCCACCCACAAGGGTGCACTGGGGCCTCTGGGTTGCTATCGTGGCTATCATCTTTTCTTATCTGTTTATTTATAGGACTAGATGGGGTTATGCTCTACGCATGACTGGTCTAAACAAAGATTTTGCTGCATACGCCGGAATTAGTGTCACCGCTGTTGTTATCTATTCTCAGGTGATTTCAGGGGCCATTGCTGGTCTGGCTGGCGCCGCGGATGTCTTAGGCTTGTATCGGCGTTTTCAGTGGCAAATGTTACCTGGGTATGGCTTTGACGGGATCATCATTGCTACCTTGGCCCGTAATCATCCCTTAGGTGTGCCCATTGCCGCTTTGTTCCTAGCTTACATTCGCTCTGGTGCGAGTATAATGTCCCGTATGACGGATGTTTCTTCGGAAATGGTGGCCATTATTCAAGGGATCATGATTTTGTTAGTGACCGCCCAGGCCTTTTTATCTAAATGGCATCATCGCGCGGTTGTGAAGGAGGCGAAAAGACATGGGCTCAATGCTTAGAGGGATTTTCTCGGTTGGTTTCGGCTACTCTATGCTCCGGGTTACTACCCCGATCCTGTTTGCAGCCCTGGGTGCAGTAATTTCGGAACGGGCCGGGGTGGTAAACATTGGACTAGAAGGAATCATGCTGATCTCCGGTGTCTCAGGAGTACTTTTTAGTGCTTGGACAGGAAGTGCTTGGCTCGGACTTTTGGGAGCTTTGTTAATGTCTATTCTCTTTGCTCTTTTTATGGGCTATTTTCATATAAAGTTAGGTACCGACATTATTTTGGCCGGTATTGCTTTGAATGTGATCGCCAGTGGCGGTACAGTTTTCGTCTTGTATGTAGCCAGTGGTGATCGGGGTATCTCTAGCTCACTCGCTAGTAAGGTTATGCCTACCATTAGTCTACCTGTGATCTCCAGAATTCCGGTTCTAGGTCCTATCATCTCAGGACACAATGTCCTCACTTACTTTGCTCTCTTGGCTGTGATTGCTGTGTGGTACTTCATGTATAAGACTCCTGTAGGCTTGCGTTTGCGAGCGGTTGGGGAGAGTCCAGATTCTGCAGCGAGCGTGGGAATTAGCGTTGATCGGATGCGCTTTTTGGCCTTGGGCATTAGTGGTCTGTTGGCTGGATTTGGTGGCGCTCACTTGTCTATGGGTTATGTCTCTTGGTTTTCCCGAGATATGACTGCGGGTCGAGGCTTTATTGGCTTAGCCGCTTCGGCCTTAGGCGGGGTGCACCCGATTGGGACTGCCATTGCTTCGTTGTTCTTCGGTTTTGCCGATGCTTTGAGCAACTATATGCAATCCCTAAGCATTCCTTCAGAATTCGTGCAGATGATTCCCTACCTAGCTACTCTGTTGGGGTTGGGCATTTTTGCCCGGCAACAGATGGCGAAAAGTCAAAAGGGGAGAAAACAAGCTAAGGAGGTGGCTTAATGCCCAAACCAATCATTATTGATTGTGATCCAGGTCACGACGACGCTATTGCCTTACTGCTGGCTTTCGCCAAGCCAGAATTGGTTAAGGTGTTGGCTGTAACCATTGTGGCCGGTAATCAAACCCTAGAAAAGACCGTACTTAATGCTCTTAAGGTTCTTTCTTTCGCAGGGGTAGAGTGTGAGGTAGCTGCGGGTTATGATCGTCCACTCTTGCGTACTTTAGAGATAGCACCAGAAGTTCATGGTGAGTCGGGGCTCGACGGACCTATTTTACCGGAGCCTAACTTTAAGGCTTCAATTAAGCACGGTGTGCAGACCATAATCGATCATGTGCGTACCAGTAAAGAGAAGGTGACCTTAGTTCCCACAGGACCTTTAACTAATATTGGGGCAGCTCTTTTAGGTGCCCCTGATATCAAAGAGAATATTGAGCGCATTGTCCTCATGGGTGGCGCCGCCAGAGAGGGCAATTGGACACCAGCAGCGGAATTCAACATTCTAGTGGATCCGGAGGCCGCTAGCGTGGTTTTCCAAAGTGGCATACCTATTACAATGGTTGGTTTGGATGTAACCCATGAGGCCCAGATAATGGCTTCTGATGTGGAATTCTTACTGAATTCTGGGAAGAAAGTGGGAGTTATGGTTGGCGAACTCTTGGAGTTTTTTGGTGAGTTTCATAAGACCATGGGTTTCGCCGGAATGCCTTTGCACGATCCCTTGGCCATGGCCACAGTATTGGAACCCACCATAGTTGAGACCAAACATCTACCGGTGCGCATTGAAACCCAGGGGCAATACACAACGGGGCGTACTGTGGTGGATTTTTACGGTGTGACAGGTGAAAAACCCAATGTGGATGTGGCGTTGGCCGTGGATCGGGACCGTTTTGTGCAAATGATCCTCGATGCCATGCTTAGTTACAACTAAATAATCGGAACCACTTTAATGTCAGGGCATAGTATGGACTGTTGTTTAGTACTTGAGTACTAGGAGGTCTGTACTATGCTTTCTCTTTGGAAGAAAGAAGATTGGTGGACGATCTGGTTGGGGGCCATCCTCATTGTTGGGGCAGCAAGTGGGCTAATTAGCTACATCCCCCAACTACCTAAGTGGGCTGATAATTGGACAAATGCTTTTCCTGCTCATTTAATTGTACCGATTTTGGTTTGGGGGGTTGGTTTGGGGGCCCTGACCGCTTTGGCATTAAAAATCATGGGGGATGATGTCAAGACATATTTACGAGGCTTTGTGGGAGTCTTTCTCTTAGCTATCTTAGCTTTTCTGATTGGTAATCACAAGACCTTAGCCCACTACGGGTTTAACGACATTATCTGGGCTTTGGTCTTAGGTATGGTGGTTAGCAATATTTTTGGTAAACCCCGTTGGTTGATGCCTGCCATTCGTACCGAGTTGTTTATTAAGACTGGGCTTGTCTTGCTTGGAGCAGAAATACTCTTCAATCGTGTGCTTTCTTTGGGGGTTTACGGTCTAGGGGTGGCGTGGATTGTTACTCCTATCGTGATTTTTTTCATGTATAACTATGGAACAAGGGTGCTCAAGATTAAAAGTAAAGAATTGGTGGCCACGGTGGCAACTTGTACATCTGTGTGCGGTGTTTCAGCTGCCATTGCTACTGGGGCTGCAGTGAAGGCCAAAAAGGAGGAAATTAGTGCAGCCATTTCAGTCTCGCTGATTTTCACGGTTATCATGATGATCGGGATGCCTTTGTTGATTCGCTGGATGGGACTAACTGAAGCTGTAGGGGGGGCTTGGATCGGCGGCACGGTAGATAGTACAGGGGCAGTGGTGGTATCTGGTAGTATGGTTGGTCCCAAGGCAATGGAAGTAGCAGCTATTGTGAAGATGCTCCAAAACGTGCTCATCGGTTTTGTGGCTTTTTGCTGGGCGGTATTTTGGGTCACTCGGGTTGAGGTGCAGTCCGGATCTAAGAAGCCTAGTCTGAAGGAAATCTGGATTCGTTTTCCCAAGTTTATCCTAGGATTTGTAGGCGCTTCACTGCTTTTTTCTTTTGTGCTTTTACCATTATTGGGACAGGGGCGGGTAGATGGGATTATTAAACTCACTGCTACCGCCCGCAACTGGCTATTTGCCTTGGCTTTTGTGACTATAGGCTTGGATTCGCGCTTTTCGGATCTAAAAGAGGCCTTTCAAGGTCAGGCCCCTGTCAAGCTATACGTGGTTGGTCAGACGTTTAATTTGGTGTTGACTCTAATTGCCGCGATCTTTTTCTTTAGAAACTTCTAGATTCACCAGTTGATTTGGTAGCGTAAGAAAAGTTCGTCCCCGTGCTTGTTCAGGGAGAGTAGGTTGATTTGATTCGCGGAAGGCAACACCTTTGGGCCCATGATCATGGTCAAATCGTCGCTGGCTCCCACTAAGCGCGGAGCTAGGGTGAAGAAGATTTGATCCACGTAGCGGTCTTGGCAAAATTGATAGTTGATACTGGGTCCTCCTTCTACTAGGAGATGGCTAACTCGGTGTTTTTCCCATAGTAATTGGCAAATTGCTTGAGGTCCTGGTTGTTCGCCTAAGGTTTCCACAATCGCTACCTCTTTGATCGGGGTAGGTAAGTTTTTGGCTCCCTTTGTGGTGGTAATGATTACTGGTGGTCGTGGGGGAGTGGCGAATACTGGGCCCAAGGGGTCCAATTGACCACTCTTGGTTAAAAGTACCGTGAGGGGTTGGGCAGCCAACCCCCGTTCTCTTCGTCCTGCTTCCAATTCCTTGGGCACACCAAGATAGTAGGGGTGTTGGCGTATCGTATTTCCCCCAGCTAAGACCGCATCAAAGTGACTGCGGATCATGTTCATGGTCTGCCGATCAAAGCTACTACCTAAGCTGCCAGGATCAAGTCTACCACTTGAAGTCACTTTGCCATCGAGGGAAGCGACCATGTTCAGAGCTACAAAGGGTTTGTTTTGGGGTGGAGGTAAATCTAGCTGGGCATAAAAGTGTTTATGCATTGGCTGCACTCCTTGTCATCAGAAAATGAGGATGCCTAGATAAGAAAAATAGGCGATGATACTAATTATGCCTTGCAGACGGCTAATTTTCTTAGTGAATAATGCTGGTATTAATAGTACTGACATCATGATTAAGCTAAAGAGGACATCTACACTTAAAACACTTGGTGCCACCGAGAAGGGGCTAATGAGACCCGCGGTAGAAATAACGAAAACAATGTTCAGGGTGTTAGCTCCCATTACGTTTCCTAAGACTAGATCGGTGTGACCCTTCGAGGCAGCGGTAATGGCGGTAATTAGCTCAGGCAAGGAACTGCCTACGGCAAACAGGGTTACAGCAATAATGGCCTCTGGTACACGCAAAATCCTAGCAATTTCCACTCCCGATTCCAATAAGAAATGGGCACCTGCCACCACAAAAATACTCCCTATTATCAGATGGAAAAGATGCTTAGAGACTTCATTTTTTGAGGCGACCACTCTCTCTTTTTCGGACTTCTTGGTGCCATTCCACATATTCGAGCCCAAAAAGAGGATGAGAATGAAGGCCAAAAGGATGCTATCACCTCGGGAAATGTAAAGATCCCATGCCAAGAGTGCGAATAATACTAACACCCCTACCATAGTTCCCGCTTTATAGAAGGGTTGTCGCTCCGTCAATTTAGGTGGTCGAATGATGGCTGCAAGGCCTAGAATGACCGCAGTGTTGAAAATGATGCTACCAATGGCGGTGCCCACAATTACATCACCTTTGCCTTGGGCTGCGGCGAAAGCGGAAATCAAGGTTTCTGGTAAGGTGGTACCAAGGCTAACGATGGTGGCACCTATGACAATCTGCGAGACTCCCCACAAGCGAGCAAGGTCAACAGCCCCTTCGACCAACCAGTCTGCTCCCTTAGTTACTGCAACTAAACTCAAAATGAAAATTAGATAGACCACGGTTTTTCCCCTTCCTAAAAAAAAGAGAGACTTCTAGCATGTCTAAGTGTAGCATGCCAAAAGTCTCGTCCTTTGTTACCAAAGTGCACCGCCAGGTTTACTCAAACCGGGATGTTGACGGTTGCGTTGTGACTACTCCCTTTTGTCTTAACTAATTTACTTGGGTTCATTAATTGACACGAATTTATCGACGCCTTTTCTTAGATTAGCCGCCCATTTCTCAGCCAACTGAGGGGTAGTTGCCTTGTTGATCTTAGCGTGATATTGATCAACTTCTACAATAAACTGTTCTTTGATGTAGATACTGACAGAACCAGATGAATTAGTTTTGATTTGTACGTCTTTACCTGATAAGGCTAGGGGATCCTGTCCGGCTTCTACCCATTGGGCAAAAGAGTTACTGAGGTTAGCCCAGATTGCATTCACCTTATCGTGGGGTGCAACCTCTTCGTAGCGATAAAGGAAGAAGTTCAATCCAGTTCCAGGAATATCCACCGGAATTCCTTTGGTTTGGGCAAAGGCACCACCGCTTAGTGTCGCGATCAAGACCACAATCAAGAGAAACTTTACCTTTCGCACTTGCAATACACCACCCTATTATGATATAGTTCTTACGTCATCATTTCTCGTTTAATGGTGAAACTCCTTTCTTGTTTCGGAAGTGGAAGAAAAAATACAGTAAAAAAGAGGGTTTTTGCCCTTTGAATCGAATAGTAATAAAGGCAAAATCGGATTTGAACTTTTTCTCCGGAAAAGAGTTGACATCCTTTCAAAGTGCTGGTATACTTTGAAATTGTCCGGACCAAATAGGGTCAAAACAAAAGACGGGCGAATAGCTCAGCTGGGAGAGCACCTGCCT
>JAAZLB010000219.1 GCA_012799535.1 Bacillota bacterium
AAAAGCAGCCCCTCGGCTGCTCCAGTTTCAAATGGGGTGAGTAACCGGATTCGAACCGGCGACCTCCAGGGCCACAACCTGGCGCTCTAACCAACTGAGCTATACCCACCATGATATATGGCGCGCCTGGCAGGAATCGAACCTGCGGCACTCGGATTAGAAGTCCGATGCTCTATCCCCTGAGCTACAGGCGCCAATCTAGGCTAGAAATGGAGCGGGTGATGAGAATCGAACTCACATAGCCGGCTTGGAAGGCCGGTGCTCTACCATTGAGCTACACCCGCTTAAAAGAATGGTCGGGGCGAGAGGATTTGAACCTCCGGCCTCCTGCTCCCAAGGCAGGCGCGCTAGCCAAACTGCGCCACGCCCCGACATTTGCTGTCTTCCAAACTGACAATGTCAATATTACCACATAAACCCGGACTCTGTCAACAGCAATTTTAGCATTCCTTGCATAGCTAAAAAACGATGGCTAATCTTATTCTTGATTTCAGGTCCTAACTCAGCAAAGGTCAAACCGTATTCTGGTACCAAAAACAAAGGATCATAGCCAAAACCCTGAGCACCTTTGAGCTCGTGGATAATCACACCACGACAGACCCCTTCAGAATATTTCACCCAGCCCTCTGGCGAAGCAAGGGCCATTACACAGCGAAACTGGGCACCTCGTTGTTCATCTGGCACATTCTTAAGTTTTGCTAAGAGCAACTCATTATTTCGCTGGTCATTACTTGGTTCTCCCGCAAAGCGGGAAGAATAAACCCCAGGGGCCCCTTGCAAAACATCAACCTCTAGTCCAGAATCATCTGCTAACACTAGTTCTTGGGTGAGTGCAGCAATGGTTACCGCCTTTTTTTGAGCATTCGCTTGAAAGGTCTCCCCGTCCTCTTCTACAGGAGGAAAGTCGCCTATTTCTGACACACCCACCACCTCGAGATCTAGGTGGGCAGTTAACTCCTTAATTTCTCGGATTTTATTGGCATTATGGCTTGCTACAACTAAACGCTTAAAACCCATTTACTGCCCCCCAAACTTAGTAGTTAAATCTTGCATAAGCAATTCCTTTTGCATCTCGATGAGCTCTTGGATACCCTTTTCTGCTAAATCCATGAGTTGATCAAGCTCCCCTCTTGAAAAGGGCACTTCTTCTGCGGTGCCTTGCACCTCCACAATTTTACCACTACTAGTCATCACTACGTTGAAGTCTACATCCGCAGCAAAATCTTCTGTATAACAGAGATCGAGCATAGGTACTCCATCAACAATTCCAATACTAATGGCGGCCAAATATTCTTGAACTCCCACATTGCCCTCTAGTTTACGTAAAGCATCAGCTAGGGCAATAAAGGAACCGGTGATTGCTGCAGTTCTCGTACCTCCATCTGCTTGGATCACATCACAATCTATCCAGATTGTTTTTTCACCTAATGCCTTCAGGTCTACAACCGAACGAAGGGAACGACCAATCAAACGTTGGATTTCGTGGGTGCGGCCCCCAACTTTGCCACGGGTAGATTCTCTTTGATTTCGCACTTCTGTAGCTCGAGGAATCATGGAGTATTCTGCTGTAATCCACCCTACCCCTTGACCACGCAAAAAGGGCGGAACCCGATCTTCAATGGTTGCAGTACAAATGACTTTAGTATTGCCAACTTCAATTAAAACTGAGCCTTCCGCGTGGATATTAAAATCCCGCGTAATTCGGACAGGACGGAGTTCATCCACCTGTCTTCCATCAGCTCGTGTAATACTCATTATTTGGCCTCCTTCAGGCTAGGGTCGCGATATTTAGCTACGCCTTGATCATACAGGTTATTACCTTCACTATCAATGGCGACAATTACAGGAAAGTTCTCTACCACCATGCGGTGAACTGCTTCAGCCCCTAACTCTGGGTAAGCAATGACTTCCACTTCTTTAATACTTTGGGCAATTAAGGCTGCTGCGCCACCAACTGCCGCGAAATAAACTGCCCCATGCTCTTTCATAGCTTCCACCACATGGGGGCTTCTGCCACCTTTACCAATCATACCTTTTAAACCTTGTTCTAAAAGGGGAATTGTTAGTCCATCCATGCGCACAGAAGTGGTTGGTCCGGCAGAACCAATGGGTTCACCTGGTTTGGCTGGAGTTGGTCCCACATAATAAATGATGGCTCCTTCTGCGGGAAATGGTAAGGGTTTTCCCTCCGCAATGAGCTTAACTAACCTTTGATGGGCCGCGTCCCTCGCGGTGTAGATTACTCCATTAATTCCAACCTCATCACCAGCACGTAACGATTTCACATCCTGATTGTTAAGTGGGGTCGTTAAGGTCAACATTACTAATTCCTCCTTGTTAATCAGTTAAATTTTGTACTAACTCACGAAAATGATTACCCCTCGCCAAATAATTGGGATATTGGTCATAACTAGCACAGGCAGGTGATAATAAGACCACATCTCCCTGGCTAGCGAGACTTTTACCTAGAGTAACTGCTTCTTCTAAATTGTGCACTTCATCAATGGGAAAATCACCTTGAGCCAACACTGCTTGCCGAATTCGCGGGGCAGTTACCCCAAGGAGAATCAGTCGTTTGACTCGGGAGTGAATGGCCACACCAAGATCATCAAAGGACAAATTTTTATCAGATCCACCGGCAATCAAGATGATGGGAGCTTCAAAAGCTTTCAGAGCAGCTTGAGTGCGGTGAGGTGTAGTGGCAATGGAATCATTGTAATATTTAACCCCTCCCCGTTCCCCTACGAATTCTAGGCGATGGGGCACACCTATAAAGTTCTCCCCCACCTGCCTAATTGCCTCCCAACTCGCACCAATTAAATGACTAAAAACTGAGGCGGCCAAAAAGTTAGCTAAATTATGTTCCCCAGGCAAGGAGAGTCGACCCTTGTGGGCAAAAATCATCTTTCCTCCTTCATCTTCATAGATCAAATCCTCTCCTAGAAGATACGCGCCGGGGTAAACCGGCTCTTGTAAGCTAAAATAATAAACGCGACCCAAAGCCTCCTTGGCCATAGCTCTGGTTAAAGGATCGTCGTAATTGAGGACCAGGAAGTCTACTGACTTTTGATGGCGATAAATATTCTGTTTTGCCTGGACATAATTTTCCATAGTCAAATGGAGATCTAAATGGTTCTCGGTCAAGTTAGTTAGTAAAGCACCGTGTGGGCTGTAGGCTAAACCATCCAACTGAAAACTAGATAATTCCAAAAGCAGGCAGTCCTGAGGTCCTATTGCCTCCAGTTCGGTAATTAGGGGATTACCGATATTGCCACCCATATGTACCGAAATTTCACTTTTCTTCAAAATCTCCCCCACCAAACTAGTTGTGGTGGTTTTTCCGCTACTCCCACTAATTCCGTAAATAGGGGCGGGACTGTACTTGAAAACCAAGGCAATTTCACTACTTAACTTATCTAGGTCTTGTAATGCTTGTAATTCTGGCAAGTGTTTGGGCACACCAGGGCTAACCATTACCGCATCAAAGCTTTCTAGATCTGTTAAATAATCTGGTCCAAGTATCAGCTCAATACCGAAGGACTCCAGTTCCGCGACACGTTCCCCTAGTTGCTCTTTCGTCTTCCGATCTCGACCACTTAATATGGCGCCTGCTTCTTGTAATACTTGAATTAGGGCTAGATTACTTACCCCTAAGCCAATCAGGGCCACTTTTTTTCCTGCCCAATCTT
>JAAZLB010000220.1 GCA_012799535.1 Bacillota bacterium
AATCCAGAGCAACCCTGGACATGGTACGCAAGTGTTCGTGCGGATACCCTTAAATGGGCAGAACGGAGGGCTCTAATCAAGTGAGTGTCATAGATGTTTTAATTGTGGATGACCATCCCTTATTAAGACAGGGTTTAAGTCGCCTTTTGGAATTAGAGGGTAAGATTAAAGTGGTGGGACAAGCTTGTAATGGTCTAGAAGCGTTGCGTTTAGCGGAAGAATTAGCCCCTGATGTGATTTTGCTCGATATTAATATGCCGGGAATGAATGGTATAGAGGTGGCCAAGATTTTGCGCGAGCGCCATCCCAACATTCGCCTCTTGGTGCTGACCATTCATGATGATGAATCTTACGTGAATGAGATGATTAGAATGGGTGCCCGGGGTTACTTATTAAAGGATTCAGAACCGAGTCAGGTGGTGGAAGCGATAGAAAAGATCCATTGCGGAGAAACAGTTTTTCCAGCCCACCTCATGGAAAGGGTGATGGAGCATTATCATCACATTGAAGTACAATATGGACGCTTGCAAAGTGCAGCTACCATGGATGAATTGGCCCTTACCACCCGGGAAATAGAGATTTTAGGCCTAATTGTGGATGGCATGAGCAATAAGGAAATTGCTGCCACCTTATATATTAGCGAAAAGACGGTGAAAAACCACATCACTAGTTTACTCCGGAAATTAGAAGTGGATGATCGGACCCAAGCTGCAGTATTCGCGGTGAGTAGGGGAATGTTCACTCCCGATTAATACTCCTCTTAATACTCCTCCAGATTACCTAAAAACTCCAAATCATTAATGACTAGACGGAAGCGACAACCTAAAATGTTGGAAGCTTCCTTACTCATTTCCATTCTGGTGAGATAGATCTCGAAGAAATCCATGATTTGGCAGATGCTCTGATCAAATTTGATCTCTAATGTGATGGTGCGTAAGTCCCGGTCTACATAGAGTTTCGTGTTGGTAATAGCCAAATTTACCCGATCATGGATACCGGGTCTTCGGTCATTTTCTAACCGGTTGGCCCTAGTACGATGAGCATCGCTTTTATCCGCCAAAATTAAGGCGGCGGCCACTGGTGTTACTGCTTGTCCAATTTCTTCTTCGTGATTGGCAATGGCAGTGGTAATGACACAAATTTCATCTAGGTCCATCCCAAGATTACGGAGTTCGTAGTAAACAAGGTTAGCACCGGAAATGCTATGATGTTTCCGATTTAGCATGTTCCCCACATCGTGCAGATAGCCCGCGATGGCTCCTAGCTCTACTGTCCGTTCATCATAATCTAGTTGAGAAAGAATTTGGGCAGTTTTACTGGAAACATAAGAAACATGACGTAAACCATGGTCAGTATAACCCCGCGCCAGGAGGTATGCATTGGATCGTTCAATGAGAGTACGGAAAGTGGGGTCTTGTTGAATATCTTTCAGGGTAATCACTATCATCACCTCTTAAGTTTTTATTCAGTTATATCATAACCTTTGCTAGTAAACAAGGTGCTTTTCGCCCAAAGGTCCCTGTGAATTTGGGACTATGGTCTAGTAGTCACTGGAAAAATCTAATGTTAAAATATAGTCAGTAAGGGAATTTAATCTTGTTAAAAAGGTGGTGGCCACCCCAACCCCGACCCCGGCCGTCGCCTTTTTTTCCCTTTTCTGGACTGGTCCAGACTATGGTCCTAGGCAAATTAGGACCTTCGGTCAGTGTTGCGGGTTTAAATTACATGTTAATCTATACTTAATAGATAAATCATTAAGAGAGACAGTGGCCACCCCCAACCCGACCCCCGGCTACTGTCTTTTCTTTTTGTCTTAGGGACACCTCCTGAAACTACGGAATATAATAGGTTAACCACTGAGTAAGACCTTTCCGGGTAGGGGGCGATGTGATGAAAGTCCAGAACCTTTCTCTCCTTACCCCACGGGAGTGCGAGGTATTAAAGTTAATGGCTCAAGGGCTTTCTAATGGGGAAATTGCCACAGAGCTATTTATTAGTCGACATACAGTGAAAAACCATGTGAGTAGTATCTACCGCAAACTTGGGGAAAATGATCGAACTAGGGTGGCCCTATTAGCCGTTGGGGAAAAATTGGTCAATACAGATTAAAGTGGCTGAGACGACATTTATCGTGGATAAGTGTCGTTTCTTATTGCAGGAATTAATTAGATTCGCCAAGAAGTAATCTAACGCCCAGGGTCGAGGAGGAACTTATGCAAAAACTGCAAGTGTTTGTCAGTTGCGTGGAGGGACAACGGCAACTGGGTTTATCTCGTAATCCCCTTTATCTGTCAGAGCTACTCAAGGATCCACATCAGACCATGATTTTGACCAAACCACTCCCTAGTTCTCAAGCCTATGAACAGCTTGCTCTCTGGAAAGCTAGGCTTGAGGGGAGATTAGGATCCTTGTGGTGGCATATCCTCACATTTCGTACTGCTCCAGAGTTTTTCAAGACTACAAGTACGGGAGAACTTGAAGATGCCCTAAAGGCTATAGAGAATCTTTTGGCAGGGCGGATCTTATCGGAAGCACAAATACTTACAACACTCAGAAAACGAGGTTATTGGCCTAGTTTGTTAAGTGGAGCCCTAGATTTAGGGGTCTTTCGAGGTGTTTTACGTCAATACCCTGGATTTCAATTGGGTAGCTGGGGTAGTTTGACTTGCACTCGATGTCAGATGGAAAACCCAATCTTACGTCCTTGTGTCAATTGTGGTAGTCAAGAGTGTTGGTACTGTCTTGGTTGTGAAAGTATGGGGGGCAACCGCGGTTGCAGCACCCTCCTGACTAGTGC
>JAAZLB010000221.1 GCA_012799535.1 Bacillota bacterium
CGTTCCGCGAAATCGGTGGGCGGATCAACTAAGATCTGCACATCGAATTCAATGTGGCGCTGTTGGGCTTCCTTTTGTTTAAACTCTAAAACGGTGAGCCAAGCGTCATGGGGTAAAGTGGCATAATTATAACGATCCGACAAACTAGCCGCGGCATAGGCAATACAGTCTTGGGCATCTTGCCATCTTTCCATCTGTACATAGCTGGAAATCAAAGTGAGTTCATTAAGAAAATCATGCCGTTCTTCGCGCAAGACGCGCAGAGCATAGCTTTGTAAACGACATTTTTCTGTATGGTAATTAATCGCCTTTTGGTCTTGCTCAGAGTTGGCTATGGATTGGATTAAGGCGATACAAATCACTGGTAGCATGAGGGAACCTGAGTATAAAAAGGCTTGGCCAAAGATGAGATCACTCAGGGAATTATGATTACAGGTGCTTAAGGCAAAGGTTTTGTGGAGTATGATCATGGGTAAAAAGAAGCCATATTCTCGTAAAAAACGCCACTTGAAGGGGGGATTTGAGTCTCCCTCTTTTTTTTTGGTTCTTTTAGGATTATTCCGTTCTCGCAAAAGATAGAGAGAAAGTAGGATAATGGGTAAAAAGGCGGTGAGGGTAAAGGGTTCTTGAGTAGTACCCCAAAAGGTGGCCCAGGGAGCTGAGGAGTCGAAGAAATACAGAAAGAGGGGAGGAAACACTAATTCACCTAAAAAGGCGAACAGAAGAGGGCCTATGGCTCCGAACAAGGTCTCTGGGAATAGTCTTGCCTTAAAAATCCACATTTGGAAGGTCATGTTGGTGATTGATTGTAAGATAAGGCGCAAACCATGGAAGGGCATAATACAACTGAGAAGGGTGATCACCCCAGATTGGAGTAGAGAAAAGGCCAGTAGCTGAAAGGGAACGATAGTTAACCCCATCAGTCTACGGGCCCCATAGATTTGAGAAATGGTGACCACAAACACAATCAGACTAATCTTTACGAATAACGTACTCGTCATGGATATTTCCCCATTTCGTCTGAGCTGTTTTCTAATATGCTCATTCGGCAGGGAGTTGGCAATTCCTTGTGAAGAAATATAAAAATTAGTTATTCTTGTGAATTTCTTCTAAATTACTCTCTAGAAAATGGTGGAATTCCTGCAGAGCCTTAGGTTGGGCAAAGTAGACTTGGGCATTTGTGGCACTGCCCCCTCCACGGCCGCCTAAAGGTTGCCCGTATTCTTTGATTAACCGACCTAAATTCAAGCCGGTGGGTAAGTTGTGGCCTAAAACCAGACGTTCCCCAAGGTTTATGACTACATAATAGCTTCCTAAATTCAAGATAGCTCGGGTTAAGTGTTGGGCTTCCTCAATGGTGGCCTCTGGTAAATCTAGAAACAAGGCTAAGCCCTCAGCATCAGCCACAATTCTTTCTGCCTGGAATGTTACTAATTCTCCCTGGAGATCTTGGAGTTTTCTTTCCAGTTCACGCTTTTGCTCCAATTCACTTTGCACCCTAAAAACCAGTTCGTCGTGGGGTACCCCAAGTAGAACCACTAAGTCGCTGGAAAGCTGGTGCTTATGGGAATAATCTGCTAGTGCCCTACTTCCTGCTAAAAAGTACACCCTAGTCATACCCTTATATTTTTCTGCCCGAATTATTTTTAGCAAATTGAGTTGTCCAGTACTCTCAAGGTGGGTTCCAGAACAGGGGGAATAGTCAATTCCTTGGATTTCTACAATCCGCAGATCGCCCTCTATCTGTGGGAGTTTGCGCACTGGAATTTGGTCTAGTTCAGTTGAAGTGACCGTATATGCGGAAATGGGTAGATTGGAGAAAATCAATTGATTAACCCGTTTTTCCACTTGTTCTTGTTCTGTAAGAGTGAGATTAGAAGCGGTAATGTCAATGCTAGAATATTCTATTCCTAGGTGAAAACTTTCTGTTTTGTAACCAAATTCATCTTCGAAAATAGCGGAAAGCAAGTGTTGCCCCGTATGTTGTTGCATGTGGTCTAAGCGCCTTTTCCAGTCTAAAACACACTCAACTTTTTCAGAGGTGAGGGGTTGGGTCAGGACGTGATAGATCACCCCGTCCTGTTCGAAGACATCCACTAGAGGCTCACCATTAAGTGAGCCTAAATCGTGGGGCTGGCCACCCCCTGTAGGGTAAAAGATGGTCTCTTGTAAAACTACAAGCTGTTGACCTTCTTTCTCATGGGTGGAAGTTACAGTGGTAGTTAATTCTTGCAACCAAGGATGAGTATAATACTTTTTAGTAATGTCCATTCACTCCAATTACATGGTTTGAGTTTGGGTTTGAGTTGGCTTAGAGAAAAGCCCGAGTTTCACAAAGGCAAAGGGGGCACCTAAGGTAGCCCAAAATCCGAGTAGAGCATAGCGAACAACAATGGACAAATTGCCTGGTATCCATGCCACCACCGGCTTCAAAACGATCCTAAGCAGGAATA
>JAAZLB010000027.1 GCA_012799535.1 Bacillota bacterium
CCGTTCTTATCTACTTGCTCTCTATGCCATTTTTGAATCAGTAGGTGTAAAGGGTGAGTAGCTTGTTACAAGATCTTAGGGGTAAGCTTGACAATTGCGATGGCCAATTACAAAAGCTGTTTCAAGAACGAATGGAAATTATTCAGAAGGTGGCAGCTTACAAAAAAGAGCAGAAGCTCCCCATCTACGATCCTAGGCGGGAGGCAGAGATTTTAAGCCGTTATACAGGCTCGGAGCAGGAGTTTTTTCGTACCTTATTAAGGCTTAGTCGTTACGAGCAAAGCCTTGTTTTATTTCCTTATAATATTATTTTAATTGGTTTCATGGGTGTGGGTAAAACCAGTGTAGGAGCGAAGCTAGCCCAGCATTTAGGACGGGAATTTCTTGATCTAGATGATCTTTTAGAAAAGCGTTTAGAGATGACTATCTCTCAATATTTTGCTAATCAAGGGGAAGGGGCCTTTCGCAGGGAAGAAGGGGCTTTAATCCAGGAGTTACGTGCACGCCAAGGTGTGGTGATTGCCACAGGTGGAGGGGCGATCCTTAACTCGAGGAATGTGGAGACACTAAAACAACAAGGTCGCCTAGTGTTATTGACTGCTACGCCCCAAACTATTACTGCACGCTTACAAGGAGATCGTACCCGCCCAGTCTTAGGGGGAGAGGTAACTGAAGAGGGGATCGCAACCATTCTTTCCCAAAGAAAATCCGCCTATGCACAGGCGGCTCAATATACCATCTCTACTGATCAACTAACTATTGAAGAAGTGGTAGATGCGGTGTTGACTAGCTTAGCCCAGGCTGATAATTAGCTTACTTGCCTCTAGTAAAGAGGGGCACACATAGTCTGCTGCAACGGTAGTTTCTTCATCTGACTCAATTAAGATTGTGGTAGTACCGGCCCTTTGACCAGCTTCAATATCCACATCCCGATCTCCAACCATGTAACTTTTTTTAAGATCCACATTATACTTGGCTGCTAAGGTTGTAAGCATTCCAGGAAGGGGCTTACGGCAAGAGCAACCTGCTTTTGGTCTGTGGGTGCAAGACATGATTTCATCGAACTGTCCACCTTCTACACTCACTTCTGCCTCTAGTTTAGAGTGAATTTCCTCCAATTCGGCTTCAGTCATATAACCTAAGCCCACTCCACCTTGATTAGTGACTACAAAAACTAGAAATCCTGCCTCATTGAGAAGGCGAACTGCTTTAGGGACACCAGGAAAGAGCACTAATTCATCAGCGTTATTCGGGGGACGAAAGCCGTAGGATTGATTGATCACCCCATCTCGGTCTAAAAACACCCCTCTGTTTTGTTCTGCCATTACTCCACCTCTTTTTGAGTTTTAGGAAACGGGCACAGGAAAACCCTGTGCCCGTTCTTAGATCATACTTGTAGCTTCTAGTAGCGTTGAGAGAGCATCTCTTCGATAGCTTCTTCAACTTCAAAGGCGGCTTCGTTGAGAGCATCTTCAATCGACATAACGCCTAAGAAAGCTTTTTCTACAGCTTGACCAATGGAGCTGCGAGCTTGTTCCCAAGCGGCAATCTTCGGTTGCCAGTAACCGTAGCCAAAGGCATCCAAGTTAGCAATAGCAGCTTTGTGGGGGTTATCTGCTAGCCATTTTTGGTATTCAGCAGAGTTCAAGCCAGAATAGGTTACAGGGAGGTAACCAGTCTTAATGGCAAAGTAGACAGTGTTTTCAGTGTTGGTGATGAAACGGATGAACTCACCGGCGGCTTTTCTTTGGTCTTCGTTGGCAGCCTTGAATAGGGCAATGTTGGTTCCCATGAAGGGAGCACCAGGTCTAACCCCAGCTGGTAGGGGAGCGGTCTTGAATTGGAACTTGTCACCAACAGAATTCTCTACGTGGGGCATACCGGCGGAAGAACCGATGTACATTGCAATCATCCGATCACCAAAGGCTTCGTTTTCGTAGCCATCAATGAGCAAGGCGGAGCCATCTTCAAGCATACCTAGCATTAGCTCCATGGCCGCTACACCTTCAGGACCGTTAAAGGTTACGTTAAGATCTTCATCCAAGAAATCCTGACCATTGAGGTAGAGGAAAGCGTGGAATAGTTCGAGGGTTGGACGCATACCAAAACCTTTGGTTTCCCCATTGGTGGCAGCGGTAATATCTTTGGAGATTTGCAAGAATTCTTCGAGTGTTTTTGGTGCTTCAGGCACAAATTCAGTGTTGTAATGTAAAATCCAGTTACTCTTGTTGTAAGGAATGGTGTAGAGTTTGCCATCCCAAGAGTTCATACCCCGGAAGACCTCGATATAGTCGTTGTATTCTTCCTCGGTTAAATGCATATAGTCCTCAAGGGGAACTAAGAGGTCGTTACGAATAAACGCATCTGTCCAGTTCTCATAAACTTGAGCAATAGTTGGGGTAGTCCGTGCGGATACGGAAGCTACTAATTTGGTGTTCAGATCGCTATAACGACCTTGATAAATGGATTCAACATGGATGTCTGGGTTTTGGGCATTGAATTGCTCAGTTAAATAATCGATGGCTTTGCCTAATTCGCCACTCATAGCATGCCAAAAGGTGATTTCGGTCTTAGCGAGGGCGGTACCACCCATGGCAACTGTAAGCACTAGAGTTAACACGATTAGTTTTTTGAAATTCATGCTGACACTCTCCTTTTGAATTTATCTTAGAAAACAACCAACTTGAAAACTCTTGTTTTCCCCACTCACCTCCTAGCCCTTTAGCCCAGTGTGGGCAATACCTTGGATAAATTGTTTTTGTAATACTAAAAACAAAATTAAAATAGGTGCCATAGCAAAGGTGGAAGCTGCCATCAAATAGTTGTAATAGGAGCCTACATCACTCACAAAGTAGGTAAGTCCAACTGGAATTGTCCGCATCTTAGGGGTATTAGTCATAATCAAGACCCACAAAAAGGAGTTCCAGCTACCGATAAATTTAAAGAGCATTACGGTGACAATGGCCGGTTTAGAAAGGGGAAGTAGGATTGTGGTTAAAAAGCGGAACTTCCCACAGCCATCTAAAACCGCGGCTTCAAAGAGATCGTGGGGGATACTCATGAAAAATTGACG